>JAUNND010000012.1 GCA_030531595.1 Eubacteriales bacterium
GGAACGGGCGATTATTATAATTTTACTGCGGAAGCGGAGCTTTCACAGTAAAATAGACATTTTTAATCAGTTTTCAGTATCAAAAGAGATCACCTGCCCGGTGCAGGCATCTATTGTGCACGTATATACACCGTCGGCGCTCTCCAGAGTGATCCTGTAATACACGGTAAAAAACTCCTGTCCCAGCTCAACATGGGTCTTCAAAATCTCTTCCCCGCTAAGTCCTGTCTGTTTCATGGCGATATTCACCGCATCGGTTCTGCCCATTATATCATCAGGCAGCTTATTTTTACTGATCGCGCCTGCGATGATCACAGCGGCAAGAAAAAGTACGGCAATCACTTTTACGGTATTCTTCATTTTGTTTATCCTCACGCAACAACAAATCTGTACCCGAGTCCTCTGACGCTGCGTATGAATTTCGGGTGCTGCGGGTCGTCTTCTATTTTTCGCCGTATTCGGTTTATGTAAACCATAACGGCGTTTTCGTCCGTGATGTATTCGCCCCATACCATTTCGTATATGAGCGTCTTGGAGAAAATGCGGTTCGGATTGTCCATGAACAGCTTGACGATCGCATTCTCCTTGGAGGTGAGCATGATCTCTCTGCCGGATTTGTAAAGCCGCAGCATGGAGATATCATATACGAACGGGCCTGCCGCAAGGTTGCCGGGCGTTCTCCTCTCGCGGAAATCCCTGCTGCGGCGGATCAGAGCCTTTATCTTCGCACAGGCGATCGCAGGATCAAGCGGTTCGGTGATACACTCGTCCGCACCGATGTTCAGAGCAGCGAGTATACCGTCCCTGTCTTTTGCACCGCCGAGCATGATCACGGGCGTTAAATCTCCCGCATCTCTGAGTTTTTTCACAAGCTCAAGAGCATCTGTATTCATATCAAGCAAAACGAGGTCGTATCTTCTTTCATTTATCCTGCCTGAAACCTGTCCGCTGCCCGACACAGTATCGGCTCTTATCCCGTTATCCGCCAGAGCTTTGCAGAGCGCATCCGTTATGGCTCTGTCATTGTCAGCAATCAGTACCGAGTCCGTTTTATCTCACCGTCCGTCAATTAAATATTACGGCTCACCATAAAATGACCGTATTTTCATTTCCCGCCCTGTATAATTTCATGCAGGGAGGCGAAATAAATGAAAAAAGCTCTTATTCTTGTTGTCATGCTGTCGCTGATGCTTTGCCTTTGCACCTGCGGAAAGCCGCCGGAGCCTCCGAGACCCGACTACATAAAAATGATGATCGACGCGGCATATTCCGGTGACCGCGATCTGGGCGGGCGCATCGAGGCTCTTATGAGCCGCTCTCAGGAAAACGACTCTGCCGTTGATTTCAACGAGCTGTGTACCCTCTCGCGGTTTATGCGCGACGCCTACGGGGATATGCGTTATACGGACAAGCTGCGGCTTTATGCGGGTGCAGTAGTCCTCAACCGCATGGAAAGCACAGAGTATCCCGACAGCATGAGCGAGGTCATCTCCGGGATGGGCTATGACACTGAGGAAATAAACTCCGTACAGCCCCGAAAGACCGATATCCGTCTTGCCATGCGCCTTCTGCGCGGAGAAAAAGTGATCGATCCTTCTGTCGTGATAATATCCGATACCCCTCCCGAAGAGCCTTACGCAACTTTCTGCGACAGTCTCCGCGGAAATGTATATTTCAGCAGGAAGTGACAGGTACATTATATCCTTTCCGGAGAAAATGCACAAGTGCGCAGACTGCAAAAATCCGACATTCCGAGGAATGCCGGATTTTTGTAAAAGAGAGATAGAGAGGAAGAGTGTGATAACGGTATCAATGATCAGAGCATGGCGGCCGCCTGTGCTATGCCCTGTGCTGCGCCGTAGGTGTTGACGCTGTAAAACAGGGCGCACGAGCCGAGTACCGCAAGGATCATGAAAATTCCGAAGCAGACGATCTTTTTTTCTTTTGCCATTTCTATGCGCCTCCGTATTATTTTTTGATTTACACTTTATATACGAATTCGGCGGGAAAAAGTTTCCTGTTTCGGAAAAAAATTTTTTCGTAGATCCGGAGGCGGCATTGCGGAATTGCGGAGCTTTGTGTATAATGATCACAGCTTCTGTAAGGAGGGTATTGCTGTGTTTTTACCGGAATATAAGGCATATTATGAAAAGCTTATTCTTCAGTCGGATAAGTTCATCCAGACTCACTGCATGGCGAAGGGCTCTGTCGAAAAGGTGCTTTCCGGAAAAAAGGATGTGAATTTTCTCAACGATTATCGCTATTATGCCTTTACAAAATGCACAAAAAGCCTTATGGGTATCGTAAAGCTCCTCGAAATGGGCAACTACGAGGATGCTCTGATACTGTGCCGCACGATGATGGAGTGCTACCTATCGCAGCGGTATTTTGACGATAAATTTGACGACTCCACATTGTATGACATGGTCGTCATTCCGATGGGGCTCAATTCCGGAGTTTTTGTCTTAAAGGACGGCGTCCTCCGGAAAAGAGACGGTGAGCAGCTCACTTACAATATGCGCAGTCCCGACGATCTGAGTCTCGGAAAAGACAAAAATTATTTTGTGGATATGTACAGATTTCTGTGTGAGATCGCGCATTGCAATTTCTCTCAGGCAAGTGCATTTCTTGATGACGGTAATCGCTTTGTCCTCTATACGGAGGTCAACCGGGAAAGCGCCAATCTGTTCCCTCTGTTCGTGTTTTCAAAGATCTTTGAGAATGTCGTACTTCTTGAGTACGTGCAGTTTGACGATCCGGAGGAAGAAGCGGAGGACGTTGAGCTACTTAAGGATCTGACGGTATTCTTGTACGACAGGCTTCACGCCATGTGCGACTCACTGGAGAAAGAGAAAATATCTGTCAATCATTCTCTGCGCGAGACTGCCCGCAACGCGATGAATTCCCTCAAGGAGCAGCTGGGGCGCGTCGACAAAGCCTTTGTTTCGGCACTGGCAAAGCAGTACGAAAAAACGCCGTTGGAAAAAACGATGATCCCGGCGCTTCTCACATCGGATAAGCCTTCGGAGTTTTTTGAGGAGCTGAGGCAAAACCGCAAGTTCAGCGCCAGATTTCCGGAGCTTGCCGCGCTTATCGGTGTTGAGCAAAATCCTGCGTACCATTCCGAAGGTGACGTATGGACGCACACCATGCAAGCTCTTGACCGGGCGGCAAAATTTCGGGACAGGGTCTCCGACCCTTATGCTTTTATGCTGCTTGTTCTGACCCATGATTTCGGAAAGAGTCTGTGCACCAAAGCCGATGAAAACGGCGTGATCCGTTCCGTCGGTCATGAGACGGCGGGCGTACAGCCGGCTGCGAAATTCCTCAAGCGCGTCACGAATAATGACAGGATAAAGGAATATGTGCTTGAAATGCTGCCTCTGCACATGAAGCCCATTCTCTATGCCGCAGACCGCTCAAGGCAGAGCGCGACTGACGGGCTGTTTGCTTCCGTGAAGCATCCCGCGGATCTGATTTATATGGCAAAGGCGGATAAAGAGCTCTCCGAAGAGGATGAAGCCTTCCTGTGGGACAGATACGGTCTGTACATGAAAACCGTCAGGTAAAGCAGACTGTAAAAGAAGTTGTGTATAAAATCAGCACTCTCCGATGCAAAAAACCGGAGAGTGCTGATTTTTTACCTTACCATACCGACGATGAGGGTTTTTTGACAGTCGGAAAATGGATTTTGAGTTGACATAACATGAAATGAATGGTAGAATAATCCCGACTTCACTCGAAGTCGGGCGCTGCGATAACGGTAGGCGGTCTGTCCCTCTGACTCAGAGGGCACTTCTTACCCTCTGAGTATTGTTTTTTCCTTTGCGCAATACATACGAGGAGGGCTGCGATATGACAACGATGGAAATATTAACTTTCTGCCTTGTGCTTATCAGTTTTGCCAGTCTGATTATTCAGATATGCAAAAAGAAGTAACCGCCATTCCTGTCCCAAAAGGCTGACGGCTACTTCGTTGACCATTGAGGGCTGACCGTCTATCGGCAGCGCCTTTATCTATGCCTATTATATGCAGAAAGCAAGCCAAAGTCAAGCATTTTAAAACAGCACCCTCTGAAAACAGAGAGTGCTGATTTTTTATCTTTACTTTGCCGCTTCCATACCGGCGATGAGGGCTTTTTTGTTGCCCTCAAGGAACTTTGCCTTGCGCTCGCCAAGCTCAATTCTGATCGCCTCGGTCATCATATCGACGGAGACGATGGGCTCTTTTTCAAGCAGAGCACCGAGAATAGCCACGTTTGCGCCCTTGGGATTGCCGACTTCCTCGGCGAGCTTCATTGCATCGCAGTAGACGACGGTGATGTCGTCACGGGTGGACTTGCGCTCGATGATGGAGCTGTTGATAACGAGAGTGCCGCCGGGCTTTACATGGGACTCGAACTTATCCAGAGAGGGCAGGTTCATAGCCACGATGCAGTCAGCCATGTCTACCAGCGGGGAGGCGACTTCCTCGTCGCTGACGATAACGGAACAGTTGGCGGTGCCGCCGCGCATTTCGGGGCCGTAGGAGGGCAACCATGAAACGTGCTTGCCGTCGAGCATACAAGCCATAGCCATGAATTTACCGATCAGCAGCATACCCTGACCGCCGAAGCCTGCAAATATAAATTCCTTAGTCATGCTTACTTTGCCTCCTTGTCTTTGTATACGCCAAGGGGATAGTACGGGATCATGTTTTCTTCAAGCCATTTGAGAGCTTCAACAGGGCTGAGACCCCAGTTGGTGGGGCAGGTGGACAGGACCTCGATCATGCAGAAGCCCTTGCCTTCCATCTGATACTGCATAGCCTTCTTGATAGCCTTCTTGGTCTTGATGATGTTTGCGTTGTTGTTGACGGCGCAGCGCTCGATGTAGTAGGAGCCGGGCACCTGTGCAAGCATCTCGCTCATCTTGATGGGTGCGCCGCACCATGCCTCGTCACGACCCTTGGGGGAGGTAGTGGTCTTCTGACCTACGAGAGAGGTAGGCGCCATCTGACCTCCGGTCATGCCGTAAATGGCGTTGTTGACGAAAATGGTGCAGATCTTTTCACCGCGGTGTGCGGCGTGAACTATCTCTGCGGTACCGATGGACGCAAGGTCGCCGTCGCCCTGATAGGTGAATACCAGAGAATCGGGCTTTGCACGCTTGATGCCGGTTGCGACTGCGGGGGCGCGGCCGTGAGCGGCTTCGACCATATCTACATTGAAGTAATCATAAGCGAAAACAGAGCAGCCGACAGGAGCAACGCCGACGATGTTGCCGCCCATGCCGGATTCTTCAAGGCACTCGGCAACAAGGCGGTGGATAATGCCGTGGTTGCAGCCCGGGCAGTAATGGAACTGCTTATCGGTGAGATAAGGGGTCTTTTCAAATACTACTGACATTTACATACCCTCCTTAATTTTGAGGATCGCCTCTTTGATTTCGTCTGTGGTGGGCATCTGGCTTCCGCAGTGGCCGAAGTAGTGTACGGGAACCTTGTCGCCGAGTGCGAGCTGAACGTCCAGCTTCATCTGACCTTCATTTGCCTCAACATCAAGAATTGCCTTTGCGCCCTTTGCAGCGTCAAGAAGCTGAGCATAGGGGAAGGGCCATACGGTGATGGGGCGGAACAGACCGACCTTCAGACCCTGTGCGCGGAGGTCGTTGATAGCGGACTTTGCAATTCTTGCAACGGTACCGAAAGCGGTGATAACGATGTCTGCGTCCTCGGTCTTGTAGGTCTCGAACATGACCTCGTTTTTCTCTATCTCGCGGTAGATAGCCTGCAGCTCGTTGTTGTGAACAGTCAGCTCCTCGGTGTTGATGTACAGGGAGTTGATAACGGCTCTCTTTTTGGGATCGTCTCCGGGCTTGAAGCCGGTGCACGCCCAGGGCTTCTTTTCGGGGTCGACCTTGTATTCTACCATTTCGGGCATTTCGACCGGCTCCATCATCTGAGCCATAATGCCGTCCGCGAGGAACAGAACGGGAACTCTGTACTGCTCTGCCTTGTCAAAGGCGAAGGAGAAGATGTCGATAGCTTCCTGAATGGAGGCGGGAGCGTAGGTCAGCAGGTGATAGTCGCCGTTGCCGCCGCCCTTGGTCGCCTGAGAGTAGTCGCCCTGAGACGCCTGAATGGAGCCGAGACCGGGACCGCCGCGCATGACGTTAAGGATGACGCAGGGAAGCTGTGCGCCGGCGCAGTAGGATATACCCTCCTGCTTGAGGGAAACTCCGGGGCTGGAGGAGGAGGTGATAACGCGTGCGCCCGTGGAGGCCGCGCCGTACACCATGTTAATTGCCGCGACTTCACTTTCAGCCTGAAGGAAGCAGCCGCCTACCTCGGGCATACGTGCGGACATATATTCGGGGATCTCGGTCTGCGGGGTGATAGGATAGCCGAAGAAGAAACGTGCTCCGGCGCGAATGGCGGCCTCGGCGATAGCCTCGCTGCCCTTCATAAGAGTCAATGCCATATTTTCTTTCCTCCTTAATCCTTCTCGATCCTGATCGCCACATCCGGGCAGGTGCGGGCGCAGGATGCGCAGCCTATACAGGCTTCCTGATCGACTACCGACGCGGGATGATAGCCTTTTGCGTTGAGCTTTGCTTTGGAAAGGGCGAGAACCTGCTTGGGGCACGCTCTGACACACAGACCGCAGCCCTTGCAAAGTACCTCATTGACGGTTACCTTTACCATGATACTACCTCGTTTCTATTAATACTAAAGTCTTGCTCTATTTAATAAACCGCACATTGCGGGAGTAAACTTTTTAAATCGTAGGGCGGGGGCTCTGCTCCCGCCGTAACCTGAGTTGATTTCCGACGTAACGGCGGGAGCAGAGCCCCCGCCCTACGATTTGAAGAACATATCAAAGTCCTTTGATCCAACTGTCCCAATCGCGCTGCATATAAGTGTCGATGGCGATGGGGGTGCCGATGAATTTCGGGTCGTGGCCTTCCGCGAGGAATTTGTCGAGAAATTCCTTTTTGCCGGAGGTGTAGAGGACGGGAACGCCGGATTTTTCGGAAACCTCTTTTATTATCTCATAGCCGTCTCTCAGCTCCGCCTCGGAGGTCGCGGTGGCGAGATTTGTGTTGTTTATCATGCCGGTTATTTTCAGCCTTGAATGTATCTGCATCTCTTCCTGCAAATGCATGATCTTTTCCACAGTACCGGCAAGCGGTCTGCGGGTGTTAACGACGTTGAGCACTTCAAGCTCTCCGCCCTCTTCCAGCATATCCATGAAATCCTGATGGTATCTGCCCAGAGCGGTCGAGCCTACCGCATCTCCGCCGACGTCGAAAACGACAGTGTCCCAGTCCATAGCGAAAGCGGAGGCGACCTCTGCGGGCAGAGAGAGCGTTTCGATACCGGAGCAGGAGTAATTCGGAGAGACAAGGCGTATCTCCTTCATGCGCGTCATCTGACCGCGCTCTGTAAGGCGGAAGTATGTGTTGACCATATCGAGGTCGAGGAGCTCCGTGCGCTCGCCGCGCTCTGCGGCCTTGAAAGCGAAATTCAGCGCCAGCTCTGTTTTGCCGCTGCCGTAATTGCCTATGAGAACATACATTTTTTTCATACATTCCACCCGCCTTGCTTTTTTACCACATAACAGTTTAACATCAGCCATGACAAACGTCAATGTCCATAATAACCAACTTTCATGGAACGTAAAAGGACATTTTGACGAAAACATAAAATGAAATGATTTATTTAAGAGCAAAAAGAGATAAAACATAAAATTATGTGCCAATAATAGAGCACAATTACCGAATACAGCAAAAAGAGAAGCCCCTGCCCTACTCAGTCCACAAATCATTCATGTCTTTGTGCGTATACTCAAAAACCGCAGGAAGGCTCACTTCCTGCGGTTTTTGTTCATGCACTTTTCAAATTCAGCACGAAATCTTTTGCTTCTCTCAAAATCACCCACGTATTGGAGTGGATCACGCCCTCGCGGAATTCCTTGCGCACATATTTTTCGATCTGCTGGGCAAGGCTTATCTTCCATGTTTTGTCGTTTCGGACGTGAATGGTATCGCTGCACCTGCCGTCGGCGCTCGCCACGGTGACAAAGCAGTCCTCACCCTCGGGACAGGTAACATCCAGAAGTCCGTTTTCAAGCTTGGCGCGGCATCCGCTGCCGCCGGTGCAGGATACGCGCAGGTCGAGGCTCTGTGCGCTCGCGCCGCGGATATACATTTTGAAATACTCGTGGCCGGTGGGATTTATATAGTAGTCATAGACAAATTCGCCGTCCTCGGTCATAAGCTTTAAGAACTTATAGTCTCGGGAAAAGGGTTTTTCAAAGGCTTCGACCTCGGCAAGTCCCGCTCTGTCGCCCTCGGTCTCAACGATCGTCACCTGTAATTTCGACATGGTACGCGCACCGAAGTCGAACTCCGCCGCGCTGCCGTTTTTCGGCAAAGCGCCGGTGTGTATCTCCGTGCCGCCGTCGAGCGTAATTATCGCGTCAAGAATGTTGTCCTCTAAGGAGGGATTGTCATAGAGCTTCACACGAGCAACGGATAACGGCTCGGTAAAGTGGAAGGTGACGGTCTTCTCCTTGTCCCATTTTGAGGGTATCCACACGTTCTGCGACGGCTCCACGGTGAGCTTGGGGTCTTTTCTGTCGTTGAGCATGAAGTCGTTGACAACGGACGGATCGCCGGAGGTCGCGTCCACATCGGTGTAATAGAGCATGGAATTCGTGTCTCTCTGCCAGAAAACTTTATCGCCGCTGATGATGCCGTCGGCGTATTTGCGCGTTTCGGTAGAGGCATAGCACTCAAGCGCCTTGTATATGCCGCAGGAGAACATGGAGCGTGAGAGTGTGTCCGCTTTTACGGGGAAACGTATTCTGTCGTTCCAGAGATAGACGTTGTTTTCCTGCGTGTACTCCTCGTGATTGGGGTTGATGGTCGAGGCGAGATTGACCTCATAGAAATCCTGCCGGTCGTAATAGGCGGTGGAGTAGGCAAAGCCCTTGAAAACGTCGGGCTTATAGTTGCGGTAGCCGTTGAGTATCTGCCCCATCGCCCTGTCAAACAGCAAACTTAAAAGCCTGTGGTCGGCGTGCTCGTCATAGTCCGAGCAGAAGATCACGTCTGGGCGGTATTCCAGCAGAATGTCGTGGATATCCCCGACCATGTTTTCAAGCGTGTAGTCTCTGCCCTCACGGTAGGCGGGATGTGTCGGCGTGCCGTAGGTCTGCGTTTTGCCTGCGTGGGAGGTCACGATCCTGTCCTCGGGGAGAAAATATATCTCGGTATCGCCTTCATAGAGGCTGTCGCCGTAGCCGAGGAAGATAAGATGATCCTCGGGGACGCCGCATTTTGCCATACCCTCGATCGTCTCGGCGAAACGCTGCTCGGCGCTTACCTGCATATCTCCGTTTGTGAGATAGACAACGTAGACCTGACTGCCGTACTTGACATACTGCTCCAGAACGCCGCCTAAAAGGTTTATCTCGTCATCCTCATGCGGCACGAAAACCATGACTCGCCGCCCGGAGAAAACGTCGGCTTTCCCCGTATCCTCGTCGGCGTAAACACCGTTTTCATACAGGCTGCGCCACAGCAGAAAGCCGAAAACGAGTGCGGCGATCAGCAGAAGCGTTACAATAAACGTAACGATACGCACTATTCCCGCGTCAAAGCGGCGGAAAATAAGCATCAGCACAAGCGCCGAAGCAAAAATGATGGCTGCAAGTACAGGGGAAAGCGCGGAAGTGCTTTTTGCAAACGCCATATCGCACACGAAAAACACTTCAAGCGCAAAGATTACGGAGGCAAAAATTCCGGAGCCTTTTCGACCCTTAGTTTTTTCCATTTCTTCCTCCGTTCTCCGTGATCTTCACAAGCTTCTCACTGTTGGGTTCGCTGCTGAGGCAGGTTATCATTCCCGCCTGTATGCAGCACTGCGCTGTATTTTCAAGGCTGAGACTGTTCAGTCCCGCCCATATTATCGCTGCCATCACCGCGTCGCCGGCGCCGGTAGTGTTTACTATCCGACACCGTTCACACGAAAGCTTAATAAGCTTTTCGCCCTCACGCGCTAAAAGTCCTTCGCTGCCGAGGCTGATGAACACACGCTTTGCATCAAGCGCCTTCGCGCAGTCTTCGGGCCATATCCTGCCGGTGAGAGTCTGCGCCTCGATAAGATTGGGTTTTATCGCGCTGAGGCTTGAAACGATGTTAATAAGCCTCGGTGCCTTGGCGGTGGAGACGGGGTCTGCGTACATGGGCGCGGTGATATGCCGTGCGCAGTATTCAAGCGTCTCCTGTTCCAGATTGGCGTCCAGCACCACGGCGCCGAAGGTGTTTATTACCTCAATATATTGCGCGACATACTCCGGTGTTATGCGCTTTGTGATGTCCATATCGGCAACGGCAAGCTGCATCTCGCCCTGCTCATCGGTGATATACATATAGGTCGAGCTGCGCTCATCAGGGAAAACGGCGCACATCGAAGTGTCGATCCCTAAGTCTTCACAGCTTTCAAGCAGGGTCTTGCCGTAGATATCTCCGCCGAGGGCTGAGATAAGGCTCACCTCAACGCCTAAAATGCGCAGATCGTGGGCGATGTTGCGCCCCACGCCGCCGGGAGCGGCGGAGATCACGCCGGGGTTGGAGTCGCGTTTTACGGTGCGTTTATCGGGTTTTCCGCATATATCCATATTCACGCCGCCGATAATAACGGCGGCGTGAGAATTGTTTCTTACAGCATCCATATGTTTTTCGCGTATTCGCCGATGGCTCTGTCGGCGGCAAAGATACCGCTGCGGGCGGTATTCATTATATTGAGGCGGGCAAGCTCGCCGTTATCGCGGATGCGTCCGTAAAGTCTGCGCTGGCAGTCGGCATAGGCGCGGTAGTCGGCAACGAGCATATACTGGTCGCCGCCGTAGATAAGACCGGAGACAAGATCGGAATAGCTCTTACCGTCGCGGAAGCCCTGAGAGAAGCGGTCAAATACGCGCTTTATCTCCCAATCGCTGTTGGCGGCGGCATTGGGGTCATAGCCGTTTGCACGCAGAGAAGCGATCTCGTCGGTATGCAGACCGAACAGGAACATATTGCTGTCGCCTAACTGCTCGTACATCTCGACGTTTGCACCGTCCAGTGTGCCGATGGTGACGGCGCCGTTCATCATAAGCTTCATGCAGCCTGTGCCGGAAGCTTCCTTACCGGCAGTAGATATCTGCTCGGACACCTGTGCGGCGGGGACGATGGCTTCGGCGGCGGAGACACGGTAATTTTCCACAAAGTAGACCTGCAGTCTGTCTTTGCACACAGGATCGTTGTTGATGTCGTCAGCCATAGACAGAAGAAGCTCGATAATGCGCTTTGCGGTCTTGTATCCCGCGGCGGCCTTAGCGCCGAAAACAAAGGTGCGCGGTACGAAGTCCATACCGGGATCGTCGTGAAGCTGCATCTGCAATGACGCGATACTCATGGCGCACAGAAGCTGGCGCTTGTACTCATGCAGACGCTTTATCTGCACGTCCATGATCGCGTCCGTATTGAGCGTGAAACCGTCATTTCTCTTTGCAAACCGGGCAAAACGGAGCTTGTTGTCATACTTGACGCTCAATATACGTTCACGGACGGCACTGTCATCGGCATAGCTTGCCAGATTGCCCAGCAATTCGGGCTTTGTGAGATAATCGTCATTCCCGTTGAGATCACAGACAAGAGAGTGCAGACCGGGATTGATCTGCGCAAGCCAGCGGCGGTGGTCGATGCCGTTGGTGACATGGGTGAAGCGTTCGCCGCGAATTTCACAGACATCCCTGAACAGGTCGTTTTTAAGAATGTCGCCGTGGAGACGGGAAACGCCGTTGACGCGGTAGCAGGCGGCAAGGCACATATTCGCCATGTAGACCTGACCGTCGTGGATGATGAGATTGCGGCCGGTCTTCTCGCCCTGACCGAAGAACATCATCAGATAATCGCACCAGCGTTTATTGATCTCGCAGATGATCTCCCAGACGCGGGGCAGAAGCTTCTGCATGAGGGACTGCGGCCAGTGCTCCAGAGCCTCGCTCATGACGGTGTGGTTGGTGTATGCAACGCTCTTGCGCACGATAGACCACGCCTCGTCCCAGCCGAGATTATAATCGTCCATGAAAAGGCGCATAAGCTCGGGGATAATGAGCGTGGGGTGGGTGTCGTTTATCTGGATAACATGATGCTCTGCAAAATTGCGGATATCGCCCCACTTTTTGATGTGCTTTCTGACGATGTCCTGCGCGGAGGCAGAGACAAAGAAGTACTGCTGCTTGAGTCTCAGCTCCTTGCCCTCGATGTGTTCATCGGCGGGATAGAGCACCTTTGTGATGACCTCCGCCATAGTGCGCTGTTCAAGACTCTTGACGTAAGCGCCCTCGGAGAAGAGGAACATATCAAGAGAGTTGGGGCTTTTCGCGTCCCAGAGTCTGAGCGTGTTTATCTCATTTCCGCCGTAGCCCGCGATCAGCATATCGCGGGGCAGAGCGATAACGGAGGTATAGCCGGTATACTCGGCGGTATAGTGACCGTAGTTGTCCCAGTGGGGAGAGACCTGACCGCCGAAGCGTACCTCGACCTCGTCCTCGTGGCGGGGAATGAGCCAGCTCTCGGCGGCGCTGCGCCAGTTGTCGGCGATCTCGGTCTGTCTGCCGTCGGCGAATTTCTGTTTGAAGATACCCAGCTCATAGCAGATCGAATAGCCGGTCGCCTCCATGCCCATGGTCGCCATGGAGTCCATATAGCAGGCCGCAAGTCTGCCCAAGCCGCCGTTGCCGAGACCCGCGTCCGGCTCTTCCTCAAAGATGTCGGAGGCGTTGTGACCCAGGTCCTCCAGTGCGCCGATGACCGCCTCGGAGATGCCGAGGTTATAGGCATTTTTCATAAGGCTCCTGCCCATGAGGAACTCCATGGACATATAGTGGACCTCTTTAACGGCATGGGTGGGATTTTCGGCAGCAAGAAATCTGCTCATTATCTCGCGTATAACTATGGCTGTCGCCTGAAAGATCTGTTCGTTGGTGGCATTTTTGCTTTCAACGGAAAAGTTGGCGCAGAGCTTGTCCTCTATGGCGCTTCTGACCTCGTCTCTTGAAATCTGACCTGTCATTTGTTGTCCTCCTGTTGAATATAAAGCGGAGATGAGAAAGAAATCTCATCTCCGCATCTCATTATTTATATTATAGCTTTGTGTTTTATCTCCGTCAAGAGACTTTATCGCGCCGTTGAATTTTTAGTT
This sequence comes from Eubacteriales bacterium, assembly GCA_030531595.1. Taxonomy (GTDB): domain Bacteria; phylum Bacillota; class Clostridia; order Oscillospirales; family Oscillospiraceae; genus Limivicinus. Next base: position 13,238 of record JAUNND010000012.1, read on the forward strand.
ACTTTAAACTATCCATATGCTTATTTGTCGGCTTTTACAATGGCGTTTTTGGGGATGATATTGGGATGGCTGGGACTGCCGATGTTCTTTGCCCCCGCTTCAAAGCAAACGTGCTTATCGGCTATCACGTAGTTCAGCTCACAGCCGCTTTCCACGACACAGTCCTGCATGATGATGCAGTTTTTGAGCTTCGCGCCCTTGCCGATACGCGCTCCCGAGGAGATAATGCAGTTTTCGATCTCGCCCTCGATGATGCAGTTGTCGGCAACGAGGCTGTTAGTGGCTTTGGAGTCTTCGCCGTAATAGGAGCTGACGCCCTCCATGTGTTTTGTGCGCACGGGTCTGTCGGCGGGGAATATCTCATAGATGTTTTTCTTGAGAAGCATATCCATGTTGGCTATGTAATAATCCTCCACGGTGCGGATAATGCTGGCATAGCCGGTGTGGATATAGGTGTTGATGCGTCCGCCGTTTTCGAGGTAATTTCTCAGACAGTCGCGGTGGAAGCGGAACTGCTCCTTTTCTCTGCACTCGTCCATCATTTCCAGAAGGACGTCTTTCTTTATAATATATCCTTCCAGAGCGCAGACGCCCTCGCCGCCGGTCCTGTCAAAGCGCAGAGCCTTTGCAAAGCCGTCCTCGCCGACAACATAGCGGTGGTGCGTTCCGGCAAGCTCTCTGTCGGTGCAGATGGCGGTGACGTCGGCATTTCTTTCAAGATGGCACTTTATGACGGCATCCAGATCGATATTAACGCAGGCAGAGCCTAAAAGCAGAATGATATTGTCCTCTTTTATGTCATGGACATAGGAGGAAACGGCGTTGAGAGCCTCCATCGTGCCGGTATAGTCGCCGCGGTGGTATCCGGGCAGACCGAAGGGTGGCAGCATACGCAGACCGCCGTCCCTGCGTGCCATATCCCACGGTTTTCCGTTGCTGATATGGTCTAAGAGGGACTGATAATCTCTCTTCATGATAACGCCGCAGTTGTGGACACCGGCATTACGCAGAGAAGAAAGCGCAAGGTCTATGAGTCTGAATCTGCCGCAGAAGACCAGCGAGGCGGAGGTACGTTCCCGCACAAGATCACCGAGATCCTTGGAAGCGCCGTAAGCAAAGATTATTCCGTGAAAACCCTTCATCTCTCAGACCTCCTCACTTGAATAAATCATGGCATTCGGGGCAACGACCGCGCCGCTTCTGACGGTGACGTCCGGGCCGACAGTCGCAACGCCCCAATTCTCCGAGCCGTCCGGGTCAGCGCCCACAACGGCACCGGCCTTGACCACGACGTTTTCTCCGAGCATCGCGTATTTGACTACCGCGCCTTCCTCAACGATCGCGCCGGGCATGAGCACGCTGTACTCAACGACCGCGCCCTCGCCGACCTCGGCCTTGGGAGAAAGCACGGAGTTTGCGACACGGCCGCGCACCGTGCAGCCCTCGGTGAGGATGGAGTGGACAACGGAGGCGTTTTCGCCCACGTAATGCGGCGGGCAGGCGGGAGAACGGGAGCTTATGGGCCAGCTCGGATCAAAGAGATCGATGTTGCCGATGGAGAGCATATCCATGTTGGCGTCCCACAGGCTCGTGATCGTTCCGACATCGCGCCAGTAGCCGCTGAAACGGAAGGGCAGCAGTCTTTCACCGGCGTTGAGCATATTGGGGATGATGTTCTTGCCGAAGTCCTTGCTGGAATTGGGGTCGTTCTCGTCCTCAATGAGATATCTGCGCAGCTTTTTCCACGTGAATATGTAGATACCCATGGAGGCAAGGTCGCTCTTGGGGTGCTTGGGCTTTTCCTCGAACTCATTGATGAAGCCGTCCTCACCGACGTTCATGATGCCCATTCTCGTTGCCTCCTGCATGGACACCTGCTGAACGGCGATGGTGCAGTCGGCATTGTTTTCCTTATGCGCCTGAAGCATCTCGGCATAATCCATTTTGTAGATATGGTCGCCGGAGAGGATAAGCACATAGTCCGGGTCATAGCTTTCTATGAAGCCCATGTTCTGATAGATTGCATTTGCCGTGCCGGAGAACCAGGAGCCCTTTTCGCCTGCACTCTGATACGGCGGCAGGATATACACGCCGCCGTCGGACACGTCCAGATCCCACGGCTGACCGTTGCCTATGTAGCTGTTGAGCTGCAAAGGACGGTACTGCGTGAGAACGCCGACCGTATCAATGCCGGAATTGGCGCAGTTTGACAGCGGAAAGTCGATAATTCTGTACTTACCGCCGAAGGGTACACTGGGCTTTGCAACGTTCTGCGTCAGCGCATAGAGTCTTGAACCCTGTCCGCCCGCCAGAAGCATTGCAATACAGTTTTTCTTCAATGGTATCGTCTTCTTTCTTTTAAATTTTTTTTGTTATGCCTCTGCTGTGTAATTTTGTACGGGTTTAATTCCGTTGGGCGGGGTCTTGCTCCCGCCTAAAAGTTGATGTCTCCTTTTTTTTAGGGGGGGTGCAACCCCCCGCCCTACGGGTTGGCATTTATTTTGTATTAAACTTATTCATGCATCTTTCGCCGCCTTCTTCTATATAGCATACGGCGGCTTTGGCGGCTTTTTTGGCGGCTTCCGCCATATCGACGGCGTCCTGATTGCGGAAAACGCCTAAGACCCAGTCCTTCACGTCATAGTCGGGATGGGGCGGTGCGCCCACGCCGAGACGGATACGGGGAAACTCCTCCGTGCCGAGATGTTCAATAATGTTTTTAAGCCCGTTGTGACCGCCCGCACTGCCCTTCATGCGCACGCGCAGCTTTCCTATGGGCAGAGACATTTCGTCGGAGATAACAATAACATGGTCGGGCTGTATCTTATAGAACTTCGCCGCCTTTGAGACAGCCTCGCCGGAAAGGTTCATAAAGGTCTGCGGCTTCATGATCATGACGCTCTGCCCCGCCACGGTGCAGACGGCGGTCAGTGCGCTGAATTTTGCCTTATTTATATTCACGTTAAGGTCCTTCGCCAGCGCGTCGGCGGTCATGAAGCCGGCGTTATGGCGTGTACCCTCGTACTTAGGTCCCGGATTGCCGAGACAGACTATGAGCCATGTCGGGGCATTGGATGATTTAAAAAACATTTTCCGTCCTCAACAACGCAAAAGGGCGATATAATATATCGCCCCTTGTATTATCAATCAAAGAGATTGGAAATGGATACTTCTTCGTATATTCTTCTGATGGCTTCGGCAAAAACAGGGGCGGTGGAGATATACTTTATCTTATCGGGCTTGACCCTGTCGGTCGGGAAGGGAATGGTGTCGAGGAAGAGCAGCTCCTTGATGCAGCTTGCCTCGATGCGCTCAAGTGCGGGGCCGGAGAGAACGCCGTGGGTCGCACAGGCGTAAACTTCCTTTGCGTGACCGACTTCCATGATGGCCTTTGCCGCGCCGCAAAGAGAGCCGGCGGTATCGACCATGTCGTCGAGCAATATGCAGGTCTTTCCCTCAACATTGCCGATGATATTCATGACCTCGGACTGGTTTGCCTTTTCACGGCGCTTGTCGACGATGGCGAGGTTGAGACCGAGCTTCATTGCGAAGGTACGGGCGCGGGCGGTGGAGCCTACGTCGGGAGAGACGACCATAATATTCTCGTTGCCCTTGCCGAACATCTTGGTATAGTGGCGGACAAAGAGGTGACTGCCCATGAGATTGTCAACGGGGATATCAAAAAAGCCCTGGATCTGAGCGGCGTGCAGATCCATGGTAAGGACTCTGTCCGCGCCGGCGGCGGTGATAAGGTTGGCAATCAGCTTTGCGGAGATGGGATCACGGCTCTTTGCTTTTCTGTCCTGACGGGCATATCCGAAATAAGGAATAACCGCGGTAATGCGTCCGGCAGAGGCGCGGCGCATCGCGTCGATCATGACCAGCAGCTCCATGAGGTTGTCATTGACATGGTTGCAGGTGGACTGGACAATGAAAATATCCTTACCGCGAACAGGCTCGAATACGGAAACCGAGCATTCTCCGTCGGCAAACTGAGAGACTGTCGCACTGCCTAACTTTTTGAAAAGCTGAGTGCAGATATCTTCCGCAAGTGGAATGTTGGAGTTGCCGGCGAATACTGCCAGTTCCTTACCGTGTGCTATCATTTCTCTTTATCCTCCGTTTTCCGTGGTGATATATCCATCACCCGTGTACATTAACTTACTCTTTGATTATAGCACACACTTTCACAATTGGGAAGATGATAAGCACATAAGATTTTGTCAAAAAACAAATAAAAAAATTCATTTACAAGCGGCATCTTTTTGTATATAATGGTACTGTTTGAGTTTTATATAATTTGAGGTTGTTATAATGCTGGAATTTGAAGAATATAAGGTTAAGCTGAACAGCGTCAAGCCCACGCTGGATGTTCTGCGCGACGCACTGAAGCTTGAAGCCGCCTCCAAGGAGATCGAAGAGCTTGAGGCCGCCAGTGAGAGAGAAGGCTTCTGGAACGATGTGGAAAAATCCCAGAAGGTGCAGAAGCGTCTTAAGGTGCTCAAGGGCAAGTGTGAAAATTACGCGAAGCTCTGCGGAACGTGGGACGATATGTTCACGCTGTGCGAGATGGCAATAGAAGAAAATGACGAGTCCATGCTTGAAGAGCTTGAAAGCGAATTCAGGGACTTTACCTCCGCTCTGGAGTCTACACGTTTAGGAACTCTCTTAACCGGCGAGTATGACGCGAACAACGCCATCCTCACCCTCCACGCCGGTGCGGGCGGTACCGAGGCGCAGGATTGGACAAGTATGCTCTACCGTATGTATAACCGCTGGGCGGAGCGCCACGGCTACAAGGTCAAGGTGCTGGATTATCTGGACGCCGAGGACTACGGTCTGAAAAGCGCGACCATCATGATCGAGGGCGACAATGCTTACGGCTTTCTGAGAAGTGAGCACGGCATACACCGTCTCGTGCGCGTGTCTCCGTTTGACTCCGCCGGCCGCCGCCACACCTCCTTCTCCGCCGTTGAGGTCATGCCGGAAATAGCGGACGATAAGGAGATCGAGCTGAGAGACGAGGACATCAAGATGGACGTCTACCGTTCCTCCGGCGCAGGCGGGCAGAAGGTCAACAAGACCTCCTCCGCTGTCCGTCTGACCCATATCCCCACCGGTATCGTCGTATCCTCCCAGGTCGAGCGAAGCCACTTCCAGAACCTTGAAAACTGCCGCAGTCAGCTCCGTGCGCGTCTGGCGGAGATCAAGGAGCGCGAGCATCTGGAAAAGATCAGCGACATCAAGGGCGTTCAGCAGAAGATCGAGTGGGGCAGTCAGATCCGTTCCTATGTCTTCATGCCCTATCAGCTCGTGAAGGATCACCGCACCGAGTTTGAAAACGGCAACATCGACAACGTCATGGACGGCGACCTTGACGGATTTATAAATGCCTTCCTTTCCATGAGAGCCGCCGACTGAGCTTATTTGCTGCTGGGGGCAGCTTCTGAATTTCCAAAAATATAATCGTCGATATCCATCGTTTTTCTCTCCTCCTTTTTTCAGCATACCTTCATTGTATGCGAATGGGCGCAAAGATATGACTGAGCTCTTGAATTGCAGGGCAGAAAAGTGTATACTGTAAAACACTTTCGTAAAAAACAAAAATAATATAAACAGCAAAGGAAATTAAATCATGAGTGCATCAACCGAAAAGAAAAACCGCACCGCTTCCCGTGAGGCGGGAACCTACAAGAAGACCGTAGCACAGCAGGAAGAGGCCGCAAAGAAAGCAAAGGAAAAGAAGATCTGGACCGTCTGCGGCATTCTGGTAGCCGTCCTGCTGATCGTCGTTCTCTTCCTCAGCTCTCCTCTGGTGTACAGAAACACAACAGCCGTGACTATCGGCGGTGAGAAGTTCTCCCCCGCTCAGGTCAACTACAACTATGCAAATCAGTTCTACAATTTCGCCAATCAGTACGGTCAGTACGCCTCCATGTTCGGCCTTGATACCCAGTACGGTCTCACAGGTCTTAAATCTCAGGAGTGCAGCATGACCGACGGCGGCACATGGAAGGATTACTTTGTTGATACCGCCATCACCGCCATGACCCAGACCAAGGCCATTTCCGACTACGCAAAGGAAAACGGTATCGAGCTGACCGAGGAAGAGATCGCTTCCGTCAACGCGGACCTCGCCGGTGTCAGTGAGTACGCAGAGGCAAGCGGATTTTCCAGCGTAAAGAAGTTCCTGAACGCTTACTACGGCAACGGCGTCAACGAGCAGATCGCACTGGAGCAGGCTCTCAGAGGCTCTCTTATCGCCAAGGCAGCACAGCAGTATTCCGATTCTCTCACCTATACCGCCGAGGAGCTCAAAGAGAAGTATGACTCCTACAACGGAGATTACGATTACTTTGATGTCTGCTACTACAACGTGCCTGCCGAGACCGTCGATGACGGCGAGGGCAATTTCGCCGCTACCGAGGAGACCAAGGCAGCCGCCAAGACCATTGCCGATGCAATTCTGGAAGAGTACAACGCTCTGGCAGAAGAGACCGATGTTGAAGTCAGACTCAACGAGGCCATCGCCCGTGCCGGTGAAAGCGGCGAGTGCATCCACTCCGAGCGTGCCTACGGCAGCAACATCGCATTCAAGGATTGGGCAGCCGAGGATCATGTTGAGGGTGACGCCGCCGTTGCCGAGTCCGGTGACGACTATGTCGTTGCAGCCTTCATCAGCCGTGATATCAATGATTATAACCTCGCTCAGGTTCGTCATATCCTTGTAAAGGCAGTCGCCGACGAAGAGGGCAACTACACCGACGAGGCAAAAGCCGAAGCCAAGGCCAGAGCAGAAGAGATCTACGACGAGTGGAGATTCGGCATGAAGACCGAGGACAGCTTTGCAGAGCTTGCCGAGCTGTATTCCGAGGACGCCGGCTCCAACACCAACGGCGGTCTCTATGACAACGTCATGAAGGGTCAGATGGTCGAAGAATTCGACAAATTCTGCTTTGAAGGTCATGCACACGGTGACTCCGCAGTTATTTACGGCGAAGCGGCAGGCAGCTATGCAGGCTACCACGTGATGTACTACGTCGGCGAGGGCGAGAACTGCCGCGACTACATCGCTTCCTCCGAGCTCAAGTCCGCCGACGAGCAGAGCTGGCTTGAAAGTCTCACCGAAGGTCTCACTCCCGTAAAGGGCTTCTGGATGAGATACGTCGGTTAATCCCGATTTCAGAATTTAAAACAACAACGGGAACCTGTCTTTTTGAATAAAGAAGACAGGTTCCCATTGTATTTTCAGTATAAAAAGAAAGTCTTTTATTTTTAGCCTGTTAATGATATACTGCAAATAAAGGCGTAAAAGCACTCAGCCCAATGGACAAATTATATTCGAGCGAATGTGGAAATGGATGCCAATTCTGTATGCATCGTCTTTTTCAGTGTTCTAAGATTAATATCGTTTTGCAGATTAAGAAAATACCTGTCGGACACTCCGAAATATTTTGCAAGTCGGAGGGATGTATCTGCTGTGATTTTGCGTCTGTCGTGAAGAATATCCTGAATTCTTGACGCAGGAACATTGATCGACTTAGCAAGAGCATAGGAAGAAATTCCGAGAGGATCCATGAATTCTTCCCGCAATATTTCCCCCACCGTCGGGGTTTCTATCTTTTTGTTCATTCCACATCCACCTTTCAATGATAGTCTGCAATCTTTACAAAGCTTCTTATCATGGCAGTATTATATCCGCTTGGCGTGTATAAGTAAAGCGTATTCACAAGACACAGTGCCAATGGCTGTAGGTTAAGAAAACTGCATCTGTAGGGCGGGGGCTTGCTCCCGCCGCAGATTTGCAGAAACTTCGACCTTTCGGCGGGAGCAAGCCCCCGCCCTACAGATGAAAAATGCAAACTAACTGCCAATGGGATACAGTGCAGCTTAAAGTCATTTTGTCCATGCAATTTGAGGAAACACTATGGAACAGCGAACCGTACGCGAGCTTATGCTCATCGGTGAAGAAAACATTGAAAAGCTGAAAAGCTCCCATGTCGCGGTATTCGGTCTGGGTGGGGTCGGCTCATGGTGTGCCGAGGCACTGGCGCGAAGCGGCATCGGAAGACTTACTCTGATCGATCAGGACACGGTCGGCGAGAGCAATATCAACCGTCAGCTCTGTGCGCTTGACTCTACCGTCGGCAGAGCCAAGGCGGAGGTCATGGCGGCGAGAGTGCGCGATATAAACCCCGAAATTGACGTGCACGCTATTGTCGGCAGCTATTGCGGCGAAAACAGAGAAGCGTTTTTTGCCGATTATGACTATGTTGCGGACGCTATCGACCTCGTGAAAAACAAGGTAGACCTCATTCAGACCTGCATTGAGCGAGATATTCCCATAATCTCCGCCCTCGGTACAGGCAATAAAAAGGACGCTTCGCTTCTGAGAATAACCGATATATCCAAAACCACCGGCTGTGCACTTGCGAGAGTCGTCCGTAAAGAGCTGCGCAATATCGGGATAAACCACCTTGATGTTGTGTTTTCTCCTGAGGAGCCGATGCAGCCGATGCAGCTTGAAGCCCCGCCCCCCGGTCGGCGCAGCATCCCGGGTTCTCTCGTCTGGGTTCCTGCCACGGCGGGAATGCTGATGTGTCAGAAGATCGTCACAGAGCTTTGTGGGCTGTAACATAATCCGATTTTCGGCAGGCATTGACAAAATGTCAATATTATGTTAACATAAACCTACCTCTTATGGGGCGGGGTATCATATAACATATAGCTGGCGGTTTATGGCTCTCGGACACCTCTGAAAAGGAGGTGGTCAGCCATGCGCTTAACGATACATATTCGTAATTTCGTTATTACGATCATCGTAAAGAAAAGCGAAAACCGCCACTCTGCCAAGTGACGGTTTTCTTAATTAATTAAGCAAAAACCATTTATTTGCCGAGGGTCACAAACCGCTGAAAGTTATGTGATACCCTTTACTGTCCCTATTTTACCACAGCGAGGAAAAAAGTCAAGTGTCAAGGAAGTATCAGCTATGAACGATTATAAGCCTCTTGCGGATGAAATACGCCCCGACAGTCTTGACGATGTGGTCGGACAGCGGCACATTTTAGGCGAAAAGGGCATGCTACGCCGGATCGTCAACAGCGGACAGATACCCAACATGATATTTTACGGTCCTTCGGGGACGGGCAAGACGACCGTTGCCCGCATAATCGCCCGAAAAACTAACCGTACTCTGCGCAAGCTCAACGCCACGACCGCCGGAATTGCCGACATAAAGAACATAATAGAGGAACTCGACACCATGCTCACCCCCGGCGGCGTGCTTTTGTATTTGGACGAGATACAATATTTTAATAAGAAGCAGCAGCAATCTCTGCTTGAATTCATCGAGGACGGGCGTATCACGCTTATTGCCTCCACCACCGAAAACCCGTATTTCTGCGTATTTAACGCCATTCTCAGCCGCTCCACGGTGTTTGAGTTCAAGCCGATCTCCCCAAAGGATGCCGAGTACGCCGTTAAACGCGCCGTGAACATCCTCAACTCCCGCAGAGAAGCGCCTCTTGCGATAGAGGACGGCGTGACGGAGCGAATAGCCCTGTCCAGCGGCGGCGATGTGCGGAAGTGCCTAAACGCCGTTGAGCTGCTGTTCTCCACCGCCGACGAGAGTAATGTTATCACGCTTGCGGACGCGGAGGCTATCTCACAGCGTTCCTCCATGCGCTACGACCGTGACGGGGACGAGCATTTTGACTCTCTTTCCGCGCTGATGAAATCCCTGCGCGGGTCGGACGCGGACGCGGCGCTGCACTATCTGGCGCGGCTCATGGAGGCGGGCGACCTTATCGGAATTTGCAGGAGACTTCTGTGCTCGGCAAGCGAGGATGTGGGACTTGCGTACCCGCAGGCTATGCCGATAGTCAAGGCGTGCGTTGACTCTGCCATGCAGCTCGGACTGCCGGAGGGAAGACTTGCTCTCGCAGAGGCGGTTATTCTCCTTGCCAACGCCCCCAAATCCAACAGCGTTGTCTGCGCTGTGGACGCGGCGGCGGCTGATGTCCGCAAGGGTCATGTCGGCTCATTCCCGAGAGAGCTGCAAAATGTTCACGCCGACGGCGCGGGCTTTGAGCGCGAGCAGGGCTATAAATATCCGCACAACTATAAAAACCACTGGGTAAAACAGCAGTATCTGCCCGATGACCTTAAAAATGTCCGCTATTATGAGTACGGCGACAACAAGACCGAACAGGCGTTCAAAAAATACTGGGAGGAGATCAAGGGCTGATGGATATACAGGTAGGCGACATCCTCACTATGAAAAAAGCCCACCCCTGCGGAAGCAGAGAGTGGGAGGTGCTGCGCATCGGCGCGGATTTCAAGCTCCGATGCCTCGGCTGTTCCCATGAGGTCATGGGCGCGAGAAGCAAATTTGAGAAAAACATAAAGCAGGTAAAGCGTTGAACTATACTTATATTGTGAAGTGCGCCGACGGTACATTTTATACCGGCTGGACAAACGATCTGGAAAAGCGCATTGCCGCCCATAACAGCGGCGAGGGGGCGAAATATACACGCTGTCGCAGGCCGGTGGAGCTTGTATACTATGAGAGCTTTGAAACGAAAGAGGAAGCCATGTCCCGCGAATGGCACATAAAGCATCTGAGCCGAAAACGAAAGCTTGAACTGCTCGGTACAGCAAAAAACTGACCTGCCTTTGACGGTCCTTAACCCGAAAGGCAGGTCAGTTTCACTTACTTTTTGCAGGGGCAGAGCTTTGCGAGCAGCGCCTTTGCCTTTTCGCAGCATTTGCAGCACTTGCACTCGCTGCATTCCTTCTTGCAGCAGGGGCAGAAGTGGTATGCGGCAGCGCCGAGCAGAGCAACAGCCAGAACGATAAGCAAAACTTTTAAGAATTTTTTCATTTATATATCCTCCCACGATCATTTTGCAGTAACTATTTTACCAGATTTGAATACAATAATCAATGATAAGAGTATTTTTTGTTGATCATTGACAAATCGGCACTCTGTTTTTGCGGCATATTGACCTAAGCGGTTTTTTGTGATAAATAATATCTTTATAAGTAATCACTTCGGAGGCAGATATGAATTTTCTGTATAAGCTCATGAAAAAGGATCCCCATGACAGAGAAGGCGCCATTCTCGTCACATCCGTGATGGGCATTATAATGAATCTTATCATCGCGGCGATCAAGCTGATCATCGGCGCGGCGGTCTCTTCGATAGCGATCATATCCGAAGGCGTCAACAACGCTACCGACGCCGTGACGTCCGTCATGGCTGTGGCAGGCACGAAGCTCTCCGCCAAACGTCCTGACAAAAAACATCCCTTCGGTTACGGGAGGATAGAGTATTTAACAAGTCTTCTCATTTCGGTGCTGATCATAGTGTCCGGTTTTGAAATGTTCACAAGCTCCGTAAGGCTTATCATCCGCCCGGAGCCTATAAGCATTTCGTACACAACGCTTCTCATCATTGCGCTTTCCGGCGTCATAAAGTATGTACAGGGCACCTATACCGTGAAGGTCGGCAAGCGTGTGGACTCCGGTTCCCTCGTGGCCGTGGGCACAGAATGCCGAAGCGACTCGCTCGTATCTCTCGTCACGATCATTTCCTCTGTTATCTTTCTGGTGTCCGGCGTGTCCGTGGACGCCTATGCCGGTGCTGTCACTTCCCTTTTCATCCTCAAAGCCGGTATCGAAGTGCTTCTGGATACAGTCTCTCAGATTTTGGGCGAGGCAGGCAAGAAAGACCTTGCGGATATGCTCTACCGTGAGATACGCTCGACAGAAGGCATACTCAATGCCGCCGACATGATGCTTCACAACTACGGTCCCGACTCCTACTCCGGCTCCGTCAATGTGGAGCTTGACCACAAGCTGACAGTGGGTGAGGCTTACGCATTTTTACATGAGCTTCAGCTTCGCATAATGCACGAGCACAACGTAGTCATGGTTTTCGGCATATACGCTGTCAATAATGACGAGGATGACTCCAGGCTCCTGCGTGAGCGCATCGCCGAATTTGTGCGGAAAACCGAGCATATTCTGAGCTTTCACGCGGTTTATATCGACCGCAGCGCCATGAGGATATACTGCGATTTCACCGTTGATTATCAGCTTCCCGATCCCGATGCGGTCGACAGGGAGTTTACGCAGTACATGAAGGAGCTATATCCCGAATACTCTCTCGAACTGACGATAGAGACAGATTTTGTGTGACAGAAAGGTAAAGCACTATGAAGCGAGCAAGCGGAATTTTAATGCCTTTAAGCAGTCTGCCGTCAAAGTACGGCATAGGCACCATGGGCAGGAGTGCGTATGAATTTGTCGATTTTCTCAAGGTCGCCGGGCAGAGCTATTGGCAGCTTCTCCCCCTCGGCCCGACAAGCTGCGGGAACAGCCCGTATTCGTCATCCTCGACCTTCGCGGGAAACCATAATTATATCGACCTCGATATGCTGATCGCCGACGGGCTTCTGAAAAGAAACGAGATCGCAAAGATCGACTGGGGAACAGACGCTGCCGCTGCCGATTACGACAAGGTGAACGCCCACCGTCTTGAGCTGCTGCATCTTGCCTATTCCCGCGGACGGGAGAGATACGCCTCCGATACGGAGAAATTCCGCAGTGAAAACCCGTGGGTCGAGACCTACGCGCTCTATTCCGCTTTGAAAGTGCGTTTTGACGGGGCAAGCTGGTTCGAGTGGCCGGACAGAGAGCTGCGGCTGCATAAAGCAGAGGCGGTCGAAAAATACCGCGCAGAGCTTTCCGATGAGACTGAGTTTTACTGCTTTCTTCAGATGCTTTTCTACTCACAGTGGGGAAAACTGCGCGAATACGCCGGTGAAAACGGCGTAAAGCTGATCGGTGATATTCCCATCTATGTCGCTCTTGATTCGGCTGATCTGTGGAGTGAGCCGGAATTTTTCCTTTTGGATGAGGAGCATATGCCCACTATGGTCGCGGGCTGTCCGCCGGACGCCTTTACCGCCGAGGGTCAGCTCTGGGGCAATCCGCTGTACGACTGGGACAAAATGAAAGCCGACGGCTTCGGGTGGTGGATACGCCGCATCGAGGGCGCGGGCAAGCTCTTTGACCTCATGCGCATAGATCATTTCAGAGGTCTTGAAAGCTTCTGGGCGGTACCTGTGGAGGAAAAGACCGCGCTGAACGGTCACTGGGTCAAAGGTCCGGGACTTGCGCTGACAAAGATGCTGGGCGAATGGTTCTGGAATATGAGCTTCATAGCCGAAGATCTGGGCGTGATAACCGGAGAGGTCAGGCAGCTTGTAAAGGATTCCGGTTTCCCGAACATGAGCGTTCTGCAGTTTGCCTTTGACGCTCACGGTGACTCGGACTATCTGCCCCATAACTGCGGAAAAAACACCGTGTGCTATGTGGGAACGCATGACAACGACACCGTTTTGGGCTGGCTCGCTCACAGCAGCAAGGAAGATGTGGACTACGCCCGTGAGTATATGCACATCACGCAGGACGAGGGCTGGTGCTGGGGCATGATACGCACCGGCATGGCGACTCCCTGTGAGCTGTTTATCGTGCCGATGCAGGAGCTTCTGGAGCTGGGCGGTGAGTGCCGCATGAATACCCCCGGCATAGCAGAGGGCAACTGGCTCTGGCGCATGAAGCCGGGAGTTGCCTCAAAAAAGCTTGCGAAAAAGATGCGCGAATACACGCAGCGTTACAGAAGATTATAAAAAAATCCGCCGCAGATCCGAATAAGATTTGCGGCTTTTTTCTTGACATTATGACAATCAGAGATTATAATATTACAGAATAATTACAAAACGGAGGCTCTGCTTTTTAATATGATAATTGCTGACAAAATTCAAAAGGCAGTACTGCTGTCCGTTCTGTCACTCCTGCTTGTTTTTTTATCTGCCTGCGATGTGGCTGTCGCCGATTCCGAGGGCTTTCCGGAAATCGAAGCGGCAGAACCGTTGCCGGAGCCGACGGCATCGGTCAGTCCCTTTGAGGGGATGCTTGTAATAAATGAGCTCATGGTGAAAAACCGCGCAACGCTCACGGACGAAGACGGGGAGTTTTCCGACTGGATAGAGCTGCATAATGTGTCCGATCAGACGCTTGAGCTCGGCGGTCTTACGATTTCCGATGATGACGAGCACGGATGGGAATTCCCCGCGATGACTCTCGCACCGGACGCGTATCTGCTTTTGTTTGCCGACGGAAAGGATCGGGTCGGCACGGCATTACATACTGATTTTTCTCTTTCAAAGGGGGAAACCGTCAGTCTGCGTGACAGCGGCGGCGCCCTCCTTGATCAGGCTGTATGCGAGAAGGATACCTCCGATATAGCCATGAAGCTGACCGAAAACGGCGAATGGCTTGCCGAAAGCTTTGCGACCCCGGGATATCCGAATACGGATGCGGGCTATGAGGCATGGCAGGACAGTCTTGTATGCACCTCACCTCTGATGATTACGCAGGTCATGACCTTCAACGGGAGCTTCAACGAAGTAGGTGAGGTCAGCGGGAAGGACTGGCTGCTGCTGAAAAATGTATCCGGCAAGGAGATACTCTTGTCTGATTACTGTCTTTCCGATGATCATAAGGAGCTTGACAAATTCACCCTTCCGGACAAAAAGCTTTATCCGGGCAAGATCGTGCTCGTGATATGTGACGACAGCGCCGACGGGACGCTCGCAAATATTAATACCGGTTTCAAGCTGGACTCGGACGGCGAGGAGCTGTATCTGAGTGAAAACGGCAGGGTACTGGATTATGTTTTTCTGCATGATATCCCCGCCGGCTGCTCTTTCGGGCGTATGCCGGGCAGAAACGGATGGTTCTATTTTCGTGCGCCTTCCATCCACTTTGAGCCGCAGTCTGCTTACCGGTCGATTTCCGCCCCGCCTACCGCTCTGACTGAGGACGGGGTATTCAGTGACTCTCGCCCTGTCCGCGTTGAGCTTTCCGGAGAAGGAACGATCTATTACACGCTGGACGGATCATATCCGACAGTCGACTCTGCGCAGTATTCCGGACCGTTTGCCGTTGATTCCACGTGTTCGGTACGTGCCGTGGCCGTTCAGGGCAACAAGATGCCAAGCGCGGCACTGACACTCAACTATGTGATCGGTGAGGGACATTCCCTGCCGGTAGTCTGTCTGAATACCGATGATCCGCTGCAGTTTCAACTGATGTATAACGGGGCTAAAAAGAACATCGAGCTGCCCGGCAGTATCTCGCTGTATGAGGAGCACGACCGCTTCACGATGCCCTGCGGGATCGATATGCACGGCGGAAAAAGCCTTGAAATGAAGCAGAAGAACATGGGCATATTTTTCAGATCCGCCTATGGTCGGGAAGCTCTTGAGTACGATGCGTTCGGCGGCGGCGTAACTGCCTTCAATAACTTTATTCTCCGCGCAGGACAGGATTACAACAAGTCTAAAATAAGGAACGAGCTGTTCGAAAATCTCTGTATGCAGTACAGTGACAGTGTTCTGGCTCAGCGCAACAGGTATTGCGTCCTGTACATAAACGGCGAGTACTGGGGTATTTATTCGCTGACGGAAAAGCTCAATGAGGCATACTATGCAAATCTTGCCGGGGTAAGCAAAAACAGTGTCATCGTAGAAAAGGCGCCTATCATCAGGGACAGTCTTTTTGACAGCGAGATCATACAGTTTGCAAAGGAAACCGACCTGTCGAGCGACAGCGGCTACCTTGAATTCTGTGAGCGAATGGATATCGACAGTCTCATTGACTGGCTGATCATCGAGGGATACTCGGCAAACATGGACTTAAATCTCGGCAACGTGCGATATTGCAAGAGCACCGAGGACGACGGAAAGTGGCGTCTGATGCTCTATGACCTTGACAGTACGATTGCCGATTCCGCGGCGTGCTTCTCGGTCCTCAAGCGTGTTGAAACGTCTTACGGTCCGTTTGTAACGCGGCTGCTGGAAAACGAGCAGTTCAGGGAAAAATTTCTCGCCAGAGCCGCCGAGGTATTCTCTACCGTCCTGACGGATGAAAACGTGCTTGCCGAAATAGACCGTATGTGTGATCAGCTCGCCGGTGAAGTGGAAAGAGACTTCAAAAACAACAATCTGGAGATCAGGCAGTGGGAAAGCTCCGTTGAAAATCTGAAAAGTCTGATCGTTGATTTTAATTGGCGCAACAAGTGCATCAATGCGATATGCAGCACGCTCAAGGTCGAACGTGCGGACTATTTCACTGACGGAGAGGCATCATGAGTCAGACTAAGCTGACATTTAAAAGATATGAGAAGAAATATCTTCTGACCGCCGAAAAATATGCCATGCTGAGAAGTCGGCTCGACCGTCACATTCAACCGGACGAGTATTTCAAAAGTACGGTTTGCAGCGTGTATTATGATACAGCCGACTATGCGCTGATACGCAATTCCATAGATGCACCGATCTATAAGGAAAAGCTGCGGCTCAGAAGCTATAATGTACCTCAAGCGGACGACACGGTCTTTGTTGAGCTGAAGGAAAAATTCAAGGGTCTTGTCTATAAGCGGCGCATTTCTCTGAGTGCTTCCGATGCGGTCGATTATGTTGCGGGAAGAATAAGCGTACCGGAGGACACGCAGGTGTCGAGGGAAATAGACTGGTTTTTGAGGATGAACGAGGTCTTCCCGAGGGTCTTTCTGGCGTCCGACAGAGAAGCGTATACCGCGATAGATGACAATGAGCTGCGCATAACCTTCGATCTGGATATCCGGTGGAGAGATCACGACCTTGACCTCACCCTCGGAGACCACGGAAAATGCCTTACCGAGCCGGGGCAGGTCCTCATGGAGATCAAAATGCCGGAAAGCTGTCCGATGTGGCTTGCGAAAATGCTGAGCGAGTGCGAAATATTCCCCACGGGCTTTTCAAAATACGGCGCATGCTATAAAACAAATCTGTATAACGGAGTTTTTGCAAATGTTTAGAAGTATAATATCCGTCCCCATGTCCATCGGACAGTTTCTTATCTGCCTTTTTACTGCCCTGATCTTAGGCATTCTGGCGTCGGTCGTGTTTTCGGTAAAAAAGCATCATACCAATTCGCTTGCCGTTTCGATCGCGCTTCTGCCGTCGGTCGTCACGGTGGTCATAATGATGGTAAACGGCAATGTCGGAGCCGGACTTGCGGTCGCGGGCACGTTTGCGCTGGTGCGTTTCCGCAGTCAGCCGGGCAGCGCCAGAGAAATAACCGGTCTTTTCTTTGCGGTTGCCATCGGTCTGGCCTGCGGCATGGGCAACATCCTGCTGGCAGTAGTATTTTTCGCGGTCTTTTCGGCTGCGGTATTGGTGCTGACATTTACGGGCTTCGGTGAAAACGGAGCGGCACGACAGCTCAAGATCACTATCCCCGAAAACCTGGACTTTGACGGGCTGTTTGACGATATCCTCGAAAAGTATGCTTCAAGCTATGAGCTGAACCGTGTACGCACGACCAATATGGGTACGCTTTTCGAACTGACCTATACGATCATTCTGAAAGACAAGCACATCAGCAAAGCCTTTATCGACGAGCTTCGCACCCGAAACGGCAATCTCAATGTTATATGCTCCCGCGAGGTCGATAAAGACCTTATATAAGCGAGTCGAAAAAGAAGTTTTAGTTGACATAATGTTAAAATATTGGTAAAATAAGCCCGACTTCACTCGAAGTCGGGCGATACCATATACGGTAGGCGGTTTCAGCCACATCTCCGTAAAGGAGGTGAGGATCATGCCGATTACTCTGACGTTTCACGTATTACGATTTACGGTAACGATTCAGATAAAGGAAAGAACCCGCCACTTGAGCAAGAAGTGAGCGGGTTCATTGGCTTTTGCCATCTCGCATAACTTATAGGGCTTAACCGCTTATCGGTATCGCCTTTTCTATATTATAATTGCTGTATCTCCGGCTGTCAAGAGCCGGAGATACAGAGACTGTCAAAAAACTATGCTTGCTCTTACGCAATAGAGCAGCAGGGGAGCTTGAGGAGGGCAAGGCCCCCTCAAATCGGATAAACCGCCGCTCAAAAATCCTTGAAATTCAAGGATTTTTGTTAATAGTGTTTTGCAGTTTCTGCAAAACACTCGGCGGAAAGCGCAGTCAAAAAAGTGCCTATGCACTTTTTTGACAAGCTGTGTATCTCCGGCTGTCAAGAGCCGGAGATACTTTTATGCTTCAAGAAAGTTGAGCGGGTCGACGCTCTCTCCGTTTACGGACATGGCAAAGTGCAAATGGGAGTTCTGTGCGCTCTCGCAGATCGCGGTATCGCCCACGGAGCCGAGAACAGCGCCGGTCTGTACGGTATCGTTCACGCTCACGGCGGTCACATCACTGAGGTTTGCATACACACTCTTCATGCCGTCGCCGTGATCTACGGTAATGACCGTACCGTAGAGATCATCCTTTGTGATGCTCTCCACAAATCCGCTGCGGCTTGCACAGACGGTGCTGCCGACAGGCGCTTTGATATCGATGCCGTTGTGGGTACGCCAGTCGCACATGGTCGCGTCATATCGGAGCTGCGTCGTGTGATGGGCGCGTTCGATATCGCCGTTTACGGGCCACACAAAGGTCGGATCGGTATACTCGCTGATCTCCGTGAATACCTCGACCGTCTCTTCTTCCGTTTCCTCCAACACTTCTTCGGTCTCGTCGGGAAGAAGCTCGTCCATATCCATAACAGGACTTGCCTCGTCGTCAACGGTTGAGGCGGGGATAATAACGGTCTCTGTTCTTGCCACGGGGAAACTGCCGATGATATCATTGTTTTCCGACACAGTACCGTTTCCCGCCGTCATCATCCATGCGGATACGCCGATCACCGCCGCGCACAAAAACAGAACGATGTAAAATCCCTTGCCGGTAAAAAATTTTTCAAGTCTCCTGTCGGAGCTGCTGCTGTTCATCTTTCACAACCTCCATTGCTTTTGTTTGGGTTATTTGGGTTACGAGTCTATTTTTGCCTGCAATGGAGGAATTTATTCATTAAAAAAGACGCTTTTCAGGCTGCAAATCCCTATGGTGAACCGCCTAAGGGCGGCTTGGAGTTTATTCAAGCAAAAATCAGAAGATAGCAACGACTGCGCCGTTGTAGCTGTCGGCGATGAAGTCCTTGACCTCATCGGTCAGCAGGGCGTTGACGAGAGCCAGAGTCTTTTCGCTCTCTTCTTCACCGTTTCTGACGGCAATAATGTTGGCGTAGGTCTGAGCAGCGTCACCGGAAGCATCCTCGATGGCAAGTGCATTCTCGACCTTCAATCCGGCCTGCAGAGCGTAGTTGCCGTTGATAACAGCGAGAGTGCCTTCATCGGAGTTCTCAAGCTGTGCGGGAACTGCGTCGGCCTGCACGGGAACGATATTGTAGCCGCCGTCATCGACGATGTCGAGGTGATTGATGCCCTTCTCGGCGGAAGCATCCTCGGGCAGAGTGATGAAGCCTTCCTGCTGGAGAAGGAGCAGAGCGCGGGTCTCGTTGGAGTCATCGGCGGGGATAAGGATGGTGGCGCCGGCTGCAGCCGCGTCAACAGAGTCTACACCGTTGCCGTAGAGACCGAAGGGCTCATAGTGGATAAGAGCGGCGGAAACAAGGTCGGTGTCGTTGGACTCATTGTAGCTGTTGAGATAGGGGGTGTGCTGGAAGTAGTTCGCATCGAGATCACCGTCGGCAAGAGCCATGTTGGGAAGAACATAGTCATCAAAGGGAACATATTCGAGCTCCCAGCCTTCTTCTGCCAGAGCGTCTTTTACAAATTCGAGGATCTCGCCATGGGGAGTGGAGGTGGCGCCGACTGTAATGACCTTGTCATTGGCGGCGGAGGCGGTTATGCAGAGGGCGAAAACGAGGATGAGTGCGAGAATAACAGATGCAAGCTTTTTCATGGTTTTATTCTCCTTTTAAAAAAATTTTCGGGTTTTCTCCATCATTCACTTCTGATGGTTTGTATAATGGGAGTGTAGTGAATGGTCTTGACCATTCCGCGTTGCTTTTGCGCGTTGAGGCGGAACGGTTAAAACCGTTCCCTACCGTGATATAGGGGAATTATGCTCATTTAATTCTTTTATCGGTTTTGACTGCTATATATCTGCCCAGCTCCTGAATGATCTGGACGATGATAACGGTAAGAAATACGCATATCCACGTGATGTCGCCGTTGGAGCGCTGGTGACCGTAGATGATGGCGATCTGTCCGAGGCCGGTGCCGCCGATGGTAGCCGCCATAGCGGAGTAGCCGAGGATGGTGACTATGGATATTGCCGCGCCGTTGATAAGGGACGGCTTCGCCTCTGGGATAAGTACTTTGGCTATGATCTCAAAATTCGTTGCGCCCATGGACTGCGCCGCCTCGATAACGCCCGCGTCCACCTCTTTTAGAGAGCCTTCCACCATTCTTGCCACATACGGCGCGGCGGCGATGACGAGCATCACGATGACCGCCTTGTTACCGAGCGAAGTGCCGACGATGAACTTTGCCACCGGCAGCATTGCGACCATCAGAATGATGAACGGGATAGAGCGGAAGAAGTTCACGATGAAGCCGAGTACCTTGTTGAGCTTCGGCATGGGATGGATGCCGTTTTTGTCGGTGACATGGAGGATAACACCGAGGGGAAGACCGATAAGGTAGGCAAAGAATGAGGAAATAAAGGTCATATATACGGTTTCCCAAACGCCGAGCTGAATGAGACCCTTATCCCACAGCTTGAAAAACATTTCCGAGAGCATCGCTTATATCTCCTCCTTCCAGCTGACAGCGGAATGTGTCAGCCACGTGATTATTTTTTCTGCCTCTTTTTCCTCGTTGGGCAGCTCTATGACCATGTGTCCGTGCAGCACGCCCTCATAAATTCTTGTATCGGCAAACAGAATGTTCACCGGTGCGCCGCACTCCATGACCATGCGGGCGATCAGCGGCTCGTTTGTCTTTTCGTAGCCGTCAAAGGTAAGGCGTATCCTGCGCCCGCCCTCGGTGCTGATTGCGGTGGAATCCTTCGGGATAATGAGGTCACGCGCTATCTTGGACTTCGGTGAGGTGAACACCTCCGCCACCTTGCCGACCTCGGCGATATGGCTTGAGTCAATAACCGCCACACTGTCGCATATTCTGTCGATGACCTTCATCTCATGGGTGATAACAATGATCGTAACGCCCAGCTTTTCGTTTATCTCTTTGAGAAGATCGAGGATCTGGCGGGTGGTGTTGGGGTCGAGTGCGGAGGTCGCCTCATCGCAGAGCAGATATTTTGGCTTTGTGGCAAGCGCTCTCGCTATCGCCACTCTCTGTTTCTGTCCGCCGGAGAGCTGTGAGGGATAGGATTTTTCTCTGTCCTCCAGTCCTACGAGCTTGATAAGCTCCTTTGCTCTCGCCTCGGCGGTCTTTTTGTCAACTCCCGCGATCTCCAGCGGGAAGCAGACGTTTTTGATAACATTTCTCTGCTCTAACAGGTTGAAGCCCTGAAAGATCATGCCGATGGACTGGCGCATTTTTAAGAGTTCCCTGTTGGGCAGCTTTGTAAGCGACTGACCGTCTATTATCACCTCACCGGAGGTAGGCATTTCAAGAAGATTGATGCATCTTACCAGCGTGCTCTTGCCCGCTCCGCTCAGACCGATGATGCCGAATATCTCGCCGTCTTCTATGGTAAGATTGATATCATCAATAGCTACGATCTCCTTCTCGCTCGTTTTGTAGACTTTGCCGAGGTGTTTCAGTTCTATCATCTATACATACTCCTGCAAATAAAACGGACCTGAAAGCTCGTTGCTTTCAGGCCCGTGTAATTACTGTCTTGTGACGGGGTTATGAAGCAAGCGAGCTCTTTTTGGCGCACATCATCATGCACATGCTCATCATGCGCATCATACCCATCATCATGTTGTCGTTACGGTTGAACTTCATGAGGTCTGCTCGCTCCTTTCATAGGTTGCTGTGATTATAACCTTAACACATTAAATTGTCAATAGGTAAAGAAGATGTTTTCTCTATGGGAACAAACGGTATTACGCACAGCAAAGGCAAGGTAGTAAACAGCCCATAGATATAGCGAAATTCATCATTGATCGGCGTTGCGATAAGCAAGGTAAATATGACCGCAAGCACCGGCAGAAAAGTAAGCATTGTCGAGTATGCTTTTTTCACGAAGCAGACTCCAAACGCGGTAAGCGTGAAATACAGTCCCGTGCCGATGCTGAAAACAAGGCTGATCAGCGGCAGACTGTAGAATTTGACCCATAGGTTTTGTATACGGCTATGCAGCGTCTGCGGCAGCTTGCAGTCCTTGTGCAGCTCAAAGAGAGTGAGCGTTTCCGGATCGGCGATCAGCTCGCTTGTGAAGGTCCAGCCGTTGTTGTCTGGATACCAGTATCCGCTTGTCAGATCGATCTGGGCGATAAGATAGCTCATCGGATTTCTCAGCCCAAGATTTAACCACAAACGGAAGAACTCACCGAGATTTTCTTTCAGAAATTCCTGATTATTTTTTTCCCGAACAAGATTCTTTATCGCATCCGCGCAGTAGGGAGTAAACTCCGTCGGAACAGAAGATATCTCTATCACCTCAGACAGCAGCGCGTATTCGTCTTCGCTCAGCTCGGCTCCGTCCCTGACGGCACGGGCGATATGCTGAGCCGGAACCGCCAGAGACTCTATCAGATCGGACGGCACTACCCCGAAATGCGAAAACACGGGACCTTTTATCACAAAGGCAAGCAAGAGCACAATGATCGGCGTAAAGGATACCGCCGGAGCCTTTTTTATGAAAAACGCAAACAGGAAAGGCACACATATCACGAACGCATACAGACCGTTGCTGCGGAAAAGGCAGAACAGCAGGCCGATCACAAAGAGAAGCACCGTTTCAAGCACCGGCGTTTTTTGAGGGTTTTTCGCACAGAACAGGCACAGCCGCCAGATCGTGCAGGATAATACCAGCGTCCAGCCCGCAAACAGCACGTCCTTCCACAGCGTAACACTGTACATTCCGTGATAGCCCACTACGAATAAAGCCAGCAGCACAAGCGAAATATGTTTTATCTTCATTCTCGAAATATAGAGCGTTTCAAAGAGAAAGGCAAAGCAGCCCGCCATGACAAAAGCCTGAAACGCGCAGTACAGGGCTAACGCGTTATTCTGATTTCCGTCAAACAGCTTCAACCCGAGGTTGTACCAGAAACGGATCAGCAGCGTATGCACAAGCGGGTGATGGTTGCTGTACGGCAGCAGTCCGACGCTCTGCATAAGCTGGTTGAAGCTGTCTATGCTCATGCTTCCCGGGAATTCCAGCAGAAGCCAGAAGACAAAATACAGGTATATCAAAGCAAAGCTTCCGAAGAACACGGCGCATTTTTTCCCCGCTGTGATCTTCTGCTGCGGAGCGAGTGCAAATTCGGCTTTTTCGAAAAAGGAAAAGACCCTGTCAAGCACAGCGGAAAACAGCAGACCTAAGCCCGTAAAGCAGATCAGCAAATTGCGCAGAAAATAAGTCTGCCCGTAAAAAAGGGACATATCATGCAGGGTGTAGAACAGTCCGAACAGTATGCCCAGAACGAACGAAGCGGTTTTTATTCTTCTGTCCGAGTGTGAAAAGCTGTTTCGGAACAGAAAATACAGTCCGATGGCAAGCACCAGCGTGAGCAGCTCACGGTCATTGATTTTCAAATGCAGCCATATCGCAAAGGTCGAAATAAACGCGGCAGACACAGAAAAAAAGTTTTCTTTTTCATTATCTATCTCTCCAGGGAACTTTGATTGGTGCAAAACGGGATAATACACAGCAGGGACGGCCTTGTGAGCGACTAAACGAATGTTTATTTCTTTTCGTCCAGGTGCCACTGTGCCTGCTGGAGCTTGAATTCAAAGCTGTGGGCATCCTGCATAAGAAGGCTGTCGAGGATAATGCCCGCGATAAACAGCAGCAGGGCGGCGAGCATAAGGAAACCCGCGCCGATAAGAGTGGGAAAGCGCGGTACAAGTCCTGTAGTAAAATATGTGGAAAAAATAGGTATCATCAATATGAGGGCTATAACGGCAATAATTGCCGCGATAATTCCGAAAAAGGCAAAGGGGCGGTACGATTTGAAAAGCTTTGCCAGCGTTTTGAGGACCTTGAAGCCGTCGGAAAAGGTGTTAAGCTTGCTTTCACTGCCTTTGGGACGGTCACGGTAGCCCACGACCACGTTTTCCACCTGCATATTGTGGTGTACGGCATGGATAGTCATTTCCGTCTCTATCTCAAAGCCCCTTGAGCAGACAGGAAAGCTCTTTACAAAACGGTAGCTGAAGGCGCGGTAGCCGGTCATAATGTCGTTGACGTTTGTTTTGAACAGAGCGTTGATGCAAAAGCGCATAAGACGGTTGCCGAAGTTGTGGAAGGGGCGTTTATTCTCGGTGAAATAGGTGCTTGAAAGTCTGTCACCGACGACCATATCCGCGCCGTGCTCAAGAACGGCACATGCCATCTCCGCGGCGTTTTCCAGCGGGTAGGTGTCGTCACCGTCGATCATTATGCAGCACTCCGCCTCAATTTCGCGGAACATCCTGCGTATCACGTTGCCCTTGCCCTGCTGATGCTCATAACAAACAACAGCCCCCGCGTTTCTTGCAATTTCATCCGTTTTGTCGGTCGAATTGTTGTCATAGACATATACAACAGCTTCCGGCAAAAACCTTTTACAGTCGGTCACGACCTTCTCTATTGTGAAGGCTTCATTGTAGCATGGAACAAGTACGGCTATTTTATCCATCGTTTTCTCCAATCTTTTTCTCTAAGGAAGCACTGATTAATTCACCGAGAGCAGATGCCGAGAAAATTTGTGTTCTGACGACGGCACTTTTTCGCAGGAATACTTTGTGTATTTTAAGAAAAAGTGACTAAGTCAGGGCGCAAATTGTCCGGCAGATGCCGAAGGTGAATTATTCAGTGGTTCCCTAAAGGAATAAACGGTATTACGCAAAGCAGCGGCAGAGTGGTGAACAAGGAATACGCATATCGAAATTCGGCGTACACGGGCGTCGCTATCAGCAGTGTTGCCAAAACGGCGATCACCGGTATATAGATCACCGTAAGGGCGTATTTCCTGTTAACGATACACAGTGAAAACATACTGAGCAGTACCCACGCCGCAAGACCGATGCTGAAAAACGATCCGACTATCGGAAGATTAGGAGAATAAAACCCGACATCGGCAAATATTCGCCCGATACTGTCCGGCAGATGTCTGTCCTTGTATATTTCAAGCTGTATGCAGTCATCGCAATAGGTGCTCATACTCCAGTACTTAACATCAGGGTACCAGTAGCCCTTCGTCTGCTCAATAAACCCTCTCAGATAATCTCCCGGATGACTCATGCCGATATTCACCCATAGCTTCAAATACTCACCCTTATGAGCTGAAAGATACTCAACATCCCCTGTGGTACGTATCAGATTTTTGATGGGGTCGGAAATGTTCTCGTTATAAGTATCCTTAACGGCGGAAATGTCAATTATTCGGCTTAACAGCTCCTCCTGCTCTCCCGTCAGCTCCCCATCGGATGCAATGACGCGGGCTATCTGCTGCGCCGGTATGGACAGCGACTCAACAAAATCAGCAGGTCTGATATTAAGAGAAGGATAGACAACTCCCGTAATAAGTATTGAAGCCGCTGCCGTACCTGCGGCGATAACGGTGATTTTAATATTCTGTTTTCTGAATACTATTATAATAAACGGCAGCGTGAGAACAAACGCATACAAGCCGTTTGAGCGCAGCAGGCAGACACCAAAAGCGGAAAAAGCAAACAGCGACAACAGACCCGCTCCTGTTTTTTCCCCCTGTTTGCTGCGTTCCAGAAGCTGCCACAATGTGGTACAAAGAAGGAGCACCATTCCTCCGAAGGGAACATCCTTCCACACGGTCACACTGTATGACGCGTGGTATGGTAAAAAAAGATACAATGCCAACACTGCAATAATCGCCGTTCTTTTTATCCCTTCACGGTAGAGTACTGCCACGGTATAGGCAAAGCAGGCAGACATGAATATGAGCTGAACGAAGGTATATAATCCCAGCGCGACATTTTGATTTCCGTCAAACAGCTTAAAGCCGATATTGAATATAAGCTTGAGAAACATAGTGTTTGCAACAGGATGATGGTTGGAAAGCGGAATAAGTCCCATTGCCTGCATTATCTGATTGCTCGAATCGGGAGAGGTATTGCCGGGAAACTCATAAAGCCACCAGAGAGAATAAACTATCAGCAGACAGGCAAAGGAAGCAAAAAATACACGTTTGCATTTTTTAGCACTTCTGTCCGATGCTGTATCCGCAAGACTGACGCTTGACAGCTTTTCAAACAGCACACTCAAGCCCGCCGCAAAAAGCACCCAGAGTCCCGCAAAGCGAACTGCCGTCCACAATATGTAGTTTTTTGCCTCGCTCTGTGCGTCAAGCTTTCCTAAAACCGAGCAGAGCGCAAAAACGGCACCGAGTATCGTACCGGCAATATATGAACGCCTGCTTATCCTGTCGGACGCAGCTTTCAGCAGAAAAAATATACCCACAGCCGCCAAAGCAAGCAGAGCTTCATGTGACGACATTTCAAGCTGAGCCCAGGCAGCCGATGCGGAAAGCACGGTAAGTATTATTAAAAGAAACAGCTTTGTATTTTTCATAATAAATGCTTTTATTCCCTATTTAAACAAACATTTTTGTCAAGTATAACATCGAAGCCGACGATATTCAAGATAAATCGGTCGCTTTGACGAAATTTGGGATAACAAGTCAGACACTATTGATTTCAGCATCGTTTTGCCGTACAATATCTCGGGCTGCCGCAGGAGAAATTTTTTCTTGTGCTACTATATTTAGTGCTCTAAAAATTACATTTCAGAAATTATTATTACATATTGTAGTTTTCTATTGACAAACTTCCGTTTTGCCGTTATGATAGCACACGTGCTCACAGGAGGGGTTACATAATGTTTATTTCCGGTCTGCAAAAGCTGACATTGCTCGATTACCCCGGGCGTGTTGCCTGTACGGTATTTACCGCCGGCTGTAACTTCCGCTGTCCTTTCTGTCATAATGCGCCCCTTGTTCTGCCCGAGCTGCTGCGCGAGGATTTTACGGAGGATGACGTTCTCGCCTTTCTGAAAAAACGGCGGGGCATTCTGGACGGGGTGGCGATCACGGGCGGTGAACCGCTTCTGCACAGCGGAATAGATGATTTTCTCAAAAAGGTTCGTGAGCTTGGATACAGCATCAAGCTCGACACCAACGGTTCCTTTCCGGATCATCTTGTGCGTATCGTTGAAGCGGGTCTTGCGGACAGAGTCGCCATGGACATAAAAAACGCGCCCGCGCTCTACGGACGCACAACGGATATCGAAAATTTCGACATCTCAAAAGTCGAGGCTTCAAAAAATTACCTGCTGGAAGGGCATATCGACTATGAATTTCGCACGACTGTCGTAAAGGGTCTGCACACGGAGGAAAGCCTTATCGGTGCGGCACAATGGATAGAGGGCGCGAAAGAATACTATCTGCAGCAATTTAAAAATTCGGGAAATGTAATCAATACGGACGGACTGAGTGCTTTCGATGAAAACGAAATGCACGCTCTTGCGGACAAGGTGAGAGTTTACGTGCCGTCGGTTCAGATACGCGGAATATGATCGCGTAAATAATAAAAACGGAGGTACAAAGGAAGAAATGTATCAGGTGATCAAGCGCGACGGGCAGGTCGTTGATTTCAACATTGAAAAGATCGCAAACGCGATCAAAAAGGCATTTGAGGCCACAAAGACAGAATATAACGATGACGTTATCGATTTTCTGGCTTTGAAGGTCTCTGCGGATTATCTTAAAAAGATAAAAGACGGCAAGGTGGCCGTTGAAGATATACAGGACAGCGTTGAATCCGTGCTTTCACGCGGCGGCTATGAGGCTGTCGCCAAAGCATACATCCTCTACCGTAAGCAGCGCGAGAAGCTGCGCAACGCGAAGTCTACCTACCTCGACTACAAGGACACCGTGGACAAGTACCTCAAGATCGAGGACTGGCGCGTCAAGGAAAACTCCACCGTCACCTACTCTGTGGGCGGTCTGATCCTCTCCAACTCCGGCGCCATCACCGCCAACTACTGGCTCAGCGAGGTCTACGA
>JAUNND010000013.1 GCA_030531595.1 Eubacteriales bacterium
TGATTACATAATTTTGTATCGGAGGTCATAATGTCCGAATTTATTGAATTATGGGAAAACGGGCCGCTGTTTAAGCAGGCGGAGCATTTCAGGCTGAGTACGGACAGTGTTCTTCTTTCTGATTATGTAAACCTTTCTTCTGTCAAAAAAGGGTTCGATCTCGGCTGCGCCTCCGGCATCATCGCGTTGCTCCTGCTTGAACGCTCCGAAAAGCTCTGCATGACGGGGCTGGAAATAAACGAAAACGCCTGTGCTCTCGCTCATGAAAATATGGAGAGGAACGGATTTGACGGGCGCTGTGAAATAGTCTGCGGCGATATCCGTGAGCACAGACGGCTTTTCGCCGCCGGCAGCTTTGATCTTGTCGTGTCCAATCCGCCGTATTTTCCGGTCGGAAGCGGCGTCGAAGCGCCGGACGCCGCACGGGCTGCCGCCAGAGGCGAGGGACAGTGCACTCTTGACGAGCTTTGCCGCGCCGCCGCGTTTCTTCTGAAAACCGGCGGGAGCTTCACGCTTGTCCATCGCTGTGAAAGACTTTCGGAGCTTTTCTGCTCTATGACCGAAAGCGGCATCGAACCTAAGCGGCTGAGACTTGTGCAGCATAAAGCCGCCTCCGCGCCGAGCCTTGTGCTTGTCGAGGGCAGGCGCGGCGGAAAACCGGGACTCAGGATCGAGCCGCCCCTGATCCTCGCAGCCGACGACGGCAGTGAAACAGAGGAGTACAAAAGAATATACCGCCGTAATTAAGGGCGAAAGCGATAAGATCGGTCAGGATCGATGTCATGTTTGCCGTGATCGCGGCAGTTATCCGAAAAGTTTTGACAAAACTGCGCATATTACACTCTTATTTTGACTCCGGCGGTGTTATTATAAGATATAAAACTTTTTTGCCATATTTCCTTTACTTTTCCGCGTTATCCATATTATAATCGGTGAAAAGAACGAAACGGAAAATTCTGCAATGATCTCTGACATCGTCAAATTACTTTCAAAGCGGGGAGATTTCTTTCTGAAGCTCCTCGGTCAGCACATCCGAATATCGCTTACCGCCATTCTTATCGCCACGGTGCTGGGGCTGATCATCGGTATCGTGATAAGTGAAAGGACGAAGCTCTCAAAGCCCGTGCTTTCAACGGTCAATTTTCTCTACACCATTCCGTCCATATCTCTTCTCGGCTTTCTGATCCCGTTTACCGGAATAGGTGACGATACCGCCATCATCGCGCTGACGATCTATGCGCTTCTCCCTATGGTCAGAAACACCTATACCGGTCTTACCAATGTCGATGCGAGGATCATCGAGGCCGCCACCGGTATGGGCTGTACTCCGAAGCAGCTTCTTTTGAAGATAAAGCTGCCGATAGCCGCGCCGGTCATCGTGGCGGGGCTTAAAAACACGGCGGTCATGACCATCGCGCTGTCGGGCGTTGCGTCCTTCATCGGCGCGGGCGGTCTCGGTGTTGCCGTTTATCGCGGTATCACCACCAATAACAGGGCAATGACTCTGATAGGCAGTCTGATGATCGCACTCCTTGCGATCACCGCCGATCTGCTTATCGGTGCTGTTGAAAAGCGTTTACGCAAACACATATGATACGGAGGAAACAAAATGAAAAAGACAGTTCGTTTACTCGCACTGGTACTCGCAGTAATGCTGATGGCAGGCATGATGTCCGGCTTCGGCTCTGACAGTAAGACCGTAAGAATGGCAACCAAGCCCATGACCGAGCAGTACATCCTCGGCAGCATGATGAAGGAACTCATCGAAGCCAAGACCGACCTCAAGGTAGAGCTCACCGAAGGCATCGGCGGCGGCACCAAGAACATTCAGCCCGCTATGGAAAAGGGCGAGTTCGATTTCTATCCCGAATACACCGGCACCGGCTGGAACACCGTTCTCAAGAACGAGAGCTTCTATTCCGAGGATCTCTTTGAAGACCTCCAGAAGGGCTACAACGAAATGGGCATGGTCTGGACCGGCATGATGGGCTTCAACAACACCTACACCATCGCCGTTGTCGATGAAAAGGTCGAGGAGTACGGTCTCGCCACCATTTCCGATCTGGCAGCCGTTTCCGAAAACCTCGTTTTCGGTGCAAACTACGACTTCTTTGAGCGCGAAGACGGCTTCGATATGCTCGCCGAGAAGTACGGCATGAACTTCAAGGACACCAAGGATATGGACATGAGCCTGAAGTATGAGGCGATCAAGGCACGTGAGATCGACGTTATGAACGCCTTCACCACCGACGGTCAGCTCTCCGTTGCCGGTATTACTCCTCTGGAAGACGACCTCGGCATTTACCCCTCCTATATGTGCGGCTTTGTCGTACAGCAGGCGGCTCTTGAGGCTCATCCCGAGCTGCAGGAGGTCTTTGACGCCGTCACCGACATCCTCACCGACGCTGAAATGTCCGCTATGAACTATCAGGTTGAGGGCGAAGGCGAAGCTCCCGAAGATGTCGCACATCAGTTCCTCGTTGACAAGGGTCTGATCGCTTGATAAATTCTGTCGAATGGAAAAACCTCTGTGTCGCCTACGGTGACACAGAGGTTATACATAATTTGTCGCTGAATATTGAAAACGGCGAGTTCGTAACTATCATCGGCACCTCCGGCTGCGGCAAGACAACGCTGATGAAAACCGTCAACGGTCTTGTTATGCCGAAAAGCGGCACGGTCATAACGCTCGGCGAGGATACAGCCAGAACCGACCTTACCTCTCTGCGCCGCAAGATCGGCTATGTTCTGCAGGGCAGCGTGCTTTTTCCAAACATGAACGTTGAAAAGAACATCTCTTTTGTGCCGCGTCTTATCGACCCGAAGGACAAGGCAGGCGCGGCGGAGACTGTCGCCAGACTCATAAAGCTCGTCGGGCTTGAGGAGGATATGCTCAAACGCTATCCCGATCAGCTCTCCGGAGGTCAGCAGCAGCGTGTCGGCATTGCCCGCGCCCTTGCAGCCTCACCCGCACTTTTGCTGATGGACGAGCCGTTCAGCGCCGTGGATGAGATCACAAGGCTCTCTCTCCAGGACGAGATAAAGCGCATTTACCGGGAGACCGGCGTGACGGTCTTATTCGTCACGCACGATATCCGCGAGGCCGTGCGACTCGGCACGAAGCTGCTTGTGATGGATAAGGGCGTTTTGCAGCAGTACGGCACACCGGAGGAGATACTGTCCTCTCCCGCAAATGAATATGTCGAAAAGCTTGCGCGAAGAGCAGGCGAATAAAAGAAAATCGGACATCCCGACGGATGTCCGATTTTTTGTGATCATTTGTCGTCCTTGAGTTTTCTGATGCAGCTGCGGCAGACATTCTTTTCCTTGTAAAGCGTAAGACCGTTTTCCGAACCGCAGAAAATGCAGCTCGGCTGGTACTTGCGAAGAATAACATTGCTGCCGTCAACATATATTTCCAGAGAATCCTTTTCGGCTATTCCGAGAGTCCTACGCATTTCAATAGGAAGCACAATTCTGCCAAGCTCGTCAACTCTGCGTACAATTCCTGTAGATTTCATATTCTTTTCCTCCTGATATTCTACAAAAAAGCCTTTTTGATTATTATACACATTAATCAGCATATGTCAACAACATATTAACGTTAATTAGATATCAATTTATATTATTATCATTTATTTGTTGCTTATTGGAGGAAATTGTATTTTGTTGTTCTCTTATATAATTTGCATTTTATACTTTTCGGCATTTTTTGCTGTGGTCTTCAGCGGAAATCTGTCCGCCTCCGAGGCTCTCATGAGCGGCAGCAAGGCGGCTGTAGACTTTTGCCTCGGTATTACCGGAAGTATATGTCTGTGGTCTGCCGTCACGGAGGTATTTGAACAGTGCGGACTGTCGCAGGAGCTTGCGCGAAAGCTGCGCCCTGTTATTTCCCGTCTTCTGCCGGTAAGCTCAGTCGATGACGAGGTATGTGCCGCAGTTTCGGAGAATATCGGCGCGAACATTATGGGGCTCGGGAATGCCGCTACTCCGGCCGGTATCCGCGCCGCGAAGAGAATAGCCGCTTTCGGCAGAGGAAGGGAAATATCGGATGAGCTCTGTCTGCTCGTCGTACTGAACACGGCGTCAATACAGCTTATTCCCACGACGACGGCGGCGCTTCGCTCCTCTGCGGGTGCATCGTCCCCATTTGACATTCTTCCGGCTGTCTGGGTCAGCACAGTCTGCTCTATGGCCGCCGGACTTCTGAGCGCGTACTTTTTCAAACGGATATGGCATTGAACACACTTTTCACACTCACCCCCGCGATACTTATATGCCTTGCGTGTGTCCTGTCGCTTTGTAAGGGCGTCGATCTGTACGCGGCAATGACCGCGGGTGCGGCAAAAGGTCTTCGGCTCATGGCGGATATTCTGCCCGCTCTTATATGCCTTTTCCCGGCGATCGCATTTCTCAGAGCGTCCGGCGTGCCGGAAATGCTTGAAAACATTCTTTCGCCGCTTTTCAATGCTCTGGGCATCCCGCCGGAGACGTCCCTGCTGATGCTCGTCAGACCTCTTTCCGGAAGCGCGGCCATGAGTGCCGCAAACGACATCATGACGCTTTACGGCGCCGATTCGCTGATCGGACGCACAGCCGCCGTGATGCTCGGTTCGAGCGAGACGACCTTTTATGTGATCGCCGTTTATTTTTCCGCCGCGAACGTGAAAGAGAGCCGCTGGGCGATCCCTGCGGCGCTTATTGCGGATCTTGCCTGCTTTTTGTCCTCGGCATGGATATGCCGACTGCTCTGGGGATAATTCGGATTTCTCCTTTATTCATAAAATATTTCTTGAAAAATAGTGCCGCTGCCTGTATAATAAATCTGTTATAGACATATTCTCCGTCAATGGAGGTTTTTATGAGCAGATATAAAAAACGCTACGGCGACCGCAAGGAAGGACGGCTGATCCGTTCCCTGCCGGCATTCAACAAATTCATTCCTTTTATTATGCCGGAGCGCAGCGATGCGCTTATTTATTATGATGAGAGCTTCGAGGTCTCCGCACTTGACAGACGGCTGAGACAGCTTCGTGTCGCGGGCTACAAAGGGATCGGAATGCTGCATTTTCTAATCGCCGCCTACATTCGCGGCGTATCCATGCTTCCCGGCGTCAACCGCTTCTGCGTCGGACGCAGGGTCTACGCAAGAGACGGGATTGAAATAGTGATGGTCGTCAAGCGCAGTATGTCCGTTGACGCAACCGAGACAACGGTCAAAGTGCATTTTGAGCCGACAGACACTATTCTCGATGTTTACCGCAAGATGAACGAAAAGATCGAAGAGATCAAGACCGGCAGCGCCAGCAATACCGAGGATTTTGCCGAGGCCTTCTCCAAAATGCCGCGTTTTCTGCTCCGCTTTGCCTTATGGGCAGTAAAAGTCATGGACTACTTCGGACGCGTCCCCGAAAAATGGCTCGAAGCAAGCCCGTTCCACGGCTCAATGATCATCTCCGACCTCGGTTCTCTGCGGATCGGACCTGTTTATCATCATATCTACAATTTCGGTACTCTGCCCGTATTTATTACCTTCGGTACAAAACATCACAAATATGAGCTGAACAAGCACGGTCAGATGCTCGACAACAAGTATATCGACGTTAAATTCGTTCTGGACGAGCGTATTTGTGACGGGCATTATTATTCTCAGTTCCTGCAGGCATATCGCTTTATGTTCCAGCATCCCGAGATCCTTGAGCATCCCCCCACAAGGACAGTCGAAGACATCTATTAACGATAAAAAAATCGCCGCACATATCTGTGCGGCGATAAGTTTTTTACTTGGCGTAATCCACAGCCTTTGTCTCGCGCAGGACATGAACCTTGATCTGACCGGGATAGGTAAGCTCTTCCTCGATCTTTTTGGCGATGTCTCTGGCAAGCAGGACCATCTGATCCTCGCTGACCTCTTCGGGCTTGACCATGATGCGTATCTCACGGCCTGCCTGAATAGCATAGGAGCTTGCAATACCGGGGAAGCTCTTGGATACTTCCTCAAGCTTTTCAAGACGCTTGACATAGTTTTCAATGTTTTCACGTCTTGCGCCGGGGCGGGAAGCGGAGATAGCGTCCGCAGCCTGAACGATGCAGGCGATGACGGTGTGTGGCTCCACATCGCCGTGATGGGCTTCGATCGCGTGGATGACCTCTTCGGACTCCTTGTATTTACGGGCAATATCGACGCCGATGGTGACATGGCTGCCCTCGACCTCGTGGTCGATGGATTTGCCCAGGTCATGGAGGAGACCGGCACGCTTGGCGGTCGTCACGTCAACACCCAGCTCTGCGGCGAGCAGACCGGAGATATGTGCGACCTCGATGGAGTGGTTCAATACGTTCTGACCGTAGCTCGTGCGATATCTCATACGACCCAGAAGCTTGACGATCTCGGGGTTAAGACCGTGGATATTGGTCTCGAATATCGCTCTTTCGCCTTCGGCCTTTATGGTCGCGTTAACTTCCTTCTGCGCTTTTGCGACCATAAGCTCAATATTTGCCGGATGGATACGTCCGTCCTGAATGAGTCTTTCAAGGGCAAGACGTGCGACCTCGCGGCGGACAGGATCAAAGCTGGAAACGGTGATCGCTTCGGGGGTATCGTCAATAATAAGATCGCATCCGGTGAGCGTCTCGATGCTGCGGATATTGCGGCCTTCACGACCGATGATACGACCTTTCATTTCGTCGTTGGGGAGAGGTACGACGGAAACGGTGATCTCGCTGGAATGGTCTGCGGCGCAGCGCTGAATGGCGGTGGCGATGATCTCGCGGGCACGCTCGTCAGCCTCGTCCTTGAACTGCGTTTCGATCTCCTTGACCTTCATGGCCATTTCATGGGTGACATCGTCACGAACGGTATCGACCAGATAGGCTTTGGCTTCTTCCACTGTGAAGCCGGAGATACGCTCAAGCATTTCAAGCTGGCTGTTTTTCAACATGCCGATCTCTTTCTGCTGTGCTTCAACGCCCGCTATTTTGGCGGTAAGCGCGTCGTTCTTTTTCTCGAGGGCATCGATCTTGCGGTCGAGATTTTCTTCCTTCTGCTGAAGACGGCGCTCCTGCTTCTGCAGCTCGGCGCGGCGCGACTTCTCCTCCCGCTCAAACTCGGAGCGGGCTTTGTGCATTTCTTCCTTTGCCTCTACGAGAGCTTCTCTCTTCTTGCTCTCTCCACTTTTTATTGCTTCATTAATTATTCTCTTGGCTTCTTCTTCTGCGTCCTCTATTTCCTTTTCACCGTGCTTGATACGCACGTTTTTACTCGCAAAAAACGAAACAACTGCGGTCACTGCGATCGCAACGATTATAATAACGATCCAAATCGGTGTTGACATAGTAAGAAAAACACACCTCCAATCTTTAAAAATATTGTGGTGGTTTTACCCTGACAAGCCCCGAAAGCAACTCAAATTCCGGTCCTGTCCTCATTAAAAGACGAGCCATAAAACGCACCCGTCCGAAATTGAAAAGAAATACTTTACAGGCTCCTCCCCCGGAGCCCCAAAATATATCTGGTATATTTTATCGCTTTGGAAGCATTATGTCAAGTTCAAGACCTGAAAATTTTGCAATTTTATTTTTCTTTTACTGTGACTGTTGTATTTTTCACTGGACAATTTGTGCTGTCCGGTGCATAATAATACTGACAAACAAACGAAAGAGAGCAGATATTATGAGTTTTGTTGATATTCTTATTTCCGTTGCCGTTATCGCCGCACTGATCTATGCGTACAAGACCACGCGCAATAAGCGTGACGGCGAATGTCCCTACGGCTGCTGCTGCACCTGCGAAGAGTGCCTGACCAAATGCGACAAGTGGGCGAAAGAGCATAAGGAAGAGTTCAAGGCCTGAGAAAAGTCATGGAGAAGAAAAACCTGCTTTCTTCCGTAAATAAATACCGCTCGCAGATCATGGGTCTTGCGGCGATATGGATACTTATCTATCACGAATGGCAGATTGTAGCGTCGGAGTGGTCAAGGCCGTACTATGTTGAGTTATTCATCAAAAGCAACGGTTTTATCGGCGTTGATATTTTCCTGCTCCTGTCCGGCATGGGTCTTACCTACGCCGTCGGCAAGTATTCGCTCTCCCGCTTCTACATACGCAGATACAGAAAGCTTATCGTCCCCGTACTCGCCGCGGCGATACTGAACATTTTCATAAGCCGCTGGTCGATATCCTATTTTTTCAAATGCCTGTGCGCTTATACTTTCCTCACCGAAGACGTGACGGTTTTCCTGTGGTATGTCTATGCGATAGCGATCTTCTATCTGTTTTTCCCGCTTTACTATCGTTTTTTTGATAAATGCCGCAATAAGTACCTGTTTTTCGCCTGTACGATCGCCGTCTGGTTCGGCTGCGCCCGTCTTCTGGTCGGTCATATCCGATATACGGACTGGCTCATCGTTAACCGCGTGCCCGTATTTCTTCTGGGATGTCTGTTCGGGTACATGGAACAAAGCGGAATAAAGCCCGAGAGGAAAATCATAATCCCCATTTCGCTCGTTTTCCTTATCATCGGGGGCGCACTTGAATACTACTGTGGGGCGCTGTGCAGACCCTTTATCATGCCTATGCCGACGGTTTTTCTGCCCGCGCTCTTGGTCGGCGTTTCGCTTACTTTTCTGACGGCCGCCTTATTTGAAAAGCTCGGAAGATCGGGACACGTTCTGAAATTTTACGGACAGATCTCTCTTGAAATATACTGTCTGCAGGAGGTCATGGGAAAATTTCTTATTCCCATTCTTTCGGAGCGTATGCCACCTATCGCGGTAAACCTTGTTTTTATCGTCTTTGTTACTTTCTGCGCATACCTCCTGCATAGAGTCTCCGAATGTATCACAAAAAAATCTGCATCGTTTGATCAATGTCATTAAGTTAAGAAAACTGTGACCGTAGGGCGGGGGCTTGCTCCCGCCGTAACACTGCGGAAACCCTGACTTTTCGGCGGGAGCAAGCCCCCGCCCTACAGTGAAAAATCTTTAACTAAATGACATTGATCGTTTGATGCAGATTTTTTATAAGACAAATAAAAAGGACCTCGGCGAAAATCGCCGAGGTCCGAAAAAACTTTTGAGACAGCTCTAAATTAGAGCATATTGTCCATCATGCCGTTGGACTTGATCTTTATCCAATCCGTCATACGGATATCCATACCCTGAATATGGTTGATCAGCCAGTTGGTGACTTCCTTCTCAACAAGAGCGCCGAACTCTTCGGTAGCACCCTTCTCGGTGAGGACCTGGAACAGACCCTTTACGGTGACGACAAATGCGTCATGAGCCTTCTTGTGCTCGGTGTAGAGGGGGTACTGCTGTGCCTGCATCAGAGCTTCTTCTCCACCGAAATGGAAGATGGTGTACTGAGCGAGGAACTCAAGGGTCTTCTTTGCTTCTTCAACGCCCTTGCCTTCGTCGATAGCGGCATACAGCTTGTTGATTGCTTCGATCAGCTCTTTGTGCTGAGCGTCGACCATTGCGTTGGTGGAAATCAGTGCGGGCAGGAATTCAACTTTCTTCATTTTTTAATATATTCTCCTCAATAATTTTTTTGCACTTTTCCTCCCAATTCCTTCCCTGTAAGCGGTGTATCGGGAGGAAGATTATATGCGTAGCAGATAGTTTGCAGAGAATTAATATACAAGGATTTGCGATAAATTACTCAGCCTTTGCTGCAGCAGCCATCTCAGCCTCGATCTTATCATCGATGGGGGTCTTAAGAGGCAGAGTGCAAGCGAGAACAGCAGAGATCAGGTAAGCGCAGAGGCAGAAGATGAAAGCGGGAACGTAGGAACCGAAGTGATCTTTGAACCATGCGCCCATGAAAGTACCGAAGGAAGGTCCGATACCCATAACGATCAGGGTAGCGAAGCCCCAGGTACGACCAAGGCCTGCGCCGCCGAAGACGGAGCCTGCGTAGCCTGCGCATCCACCGGGCTCGATGCCCCAGTAGGTTGCGAGGAAGAACATAGCAATGATTGCAAGGGGAACGCTCTTGGTCAGGCACAGTGCAACACCGATAGCACCGCAGATGGGTCCGATGATGAGCATGATCTTACGACCCTTGACTTCGTTGCCGAGCTTCTTAACGATAGCGTCGGAGATCTTACCGGTGATGGGCATCATGAAGACACCAAACAGACCGATGAGCATGTAGATGTTAGCGGCCTTGTCAGCATCCATGGCCATGTCGGTCTGGAAGAAGCCGACAGCCTGGGACCAGATAAGGAATTCACCAGCCATAGCGGTCAGGAAGCAAAGGATGTCGCACCAGATTGCATAGGTGCTGAATGCTTCCTTCAGAGTGACAGCGCGCTTTGCAGGACCGGTCTTTTTCTTGAGAGTCTCAAGACCGAAGGGCTTAACATTGTAGTAGTTAGGAGTGCGCTTTGCAATGAGAGCAGCAGCTACGAGGAATACTGCGCAGACAACAGCCATGAGCTTCATACCTGCCTGCCAGCCCATGTTCTTCAGAACGGGCTTCAGAACGAGGGTGAGAAGGAGCTGTGCAAGAGGAGCACCTGCGAATGCAATACCCCACATGGTACCGTACTTGGCACCGACGTACCACTGACGGCAGGAGATGGTGGAGCTGACCCACAGCATACCGGTACCGATACCGGCGAACAAACCGTAGGTGAACAGGTAGGTCACGTAAGCGCCGGAGGTGCCGGGCTTAACAAGGATGGAGGTAAGGAAGAAGCCAAGGAAGCAGCAGACAGCACCGATGAAGTAGGTGGGGCGAGTGCCCTTCTTGTCGACCAGACCGCCGGAGAAGAATGCGGTGATTGCGTAAACAGTCATCATGACGCAGTAACCGAGAGAAGTCTGGATGGTGGTCCAGCCGGTGTCTGCAATGATGAGGCTCTGCATGATGGAGAAGCTAGAGCGGTATCCAAACAGGCAGAATACTGCGAGGAATGCGGAAATTACTGTGCAAATGCCATATTTTTTGGCCTGATCCTCAGTAATAGTATTCATGGAATTTCCTCCAAAACAAATTAAAAGGTTTTGTTTATTAAATTGTATTGAATATAATGCGCGGAGATCCTAACCTCAATATCAGAACGGAGTGCTCTCGCCTATGTAGCAGGCTATATCGTTGTTAAGGTACAGCTCCTGCAGCTCAAGCATACGTTCCTCCGGCATATCGCCGTGATCGTCATATTCATACTTTTTGCCAAGCTGTTCCCACTTGGTTCCGCCCATACGGTGGAAGCGAAGCAGGTTGATCTCATAGAGACCGTTTTTATTCATGAAGTCAATAACGCGCTTGGCATTTTCTAAGCTGTCGTTAAAGCCATGAATGGTGGGCTGACGGAGAACGAGTCTGCCGCGCCACCAGTCTGCGTGTGCCAAAGTCTCAATATTATGCAGAATGGGCTCGTTGCTTACGCCGGTACCCCACTTGTGCATTTCGTTATCCATGTTCTTGACATCGATAAAGGCAAAGTTGAGGTTGCGGAATATTTTCTCAAATACTTCGGGCGATGCAAAGCCACTTGTCTCAATAGCAGTGTGCATCTGCTGCTTTCTGCATTCCTGAAGCAGGGGGTCAAGGAATTTATGATGCATCAAAGGTTCGCCACCGGAGAAGGTTACGCCGCCGTTGCTGCCCCAGTTGGGGTAGTCGCGCATAAGGATCTTCATGACGTCTTCAACAGTCATAAATCTGACGCACTGCTTGAGGGCATGAGCCGCGCAGGAGGATTCACACTCTATCGTCTCACACTTGTTGCAAAGGATCCAGTCGACATGAGGCTGACCCTTTTCGTCAAACTTGATCGAACCATTGGGGCAGGCATCACGGCAGGCGGTGCATCCCTGCTCCCACTTGCAGGTGCGTTCTGCAAACATCAAGTGTTTTTTTACCATCCAACTCTCAGGGTTTGCACACCATCTGCACTGTAAGGGGCAACCTACAAAAAAGACGTTGGTTCTGCATCCGGGACCATCGTGAACGGAATAGCTCTGGATGTCGAATATCATACCAATATTGTCCTGAGGCATTTCGGAATTACACCTTTCAAGAAATAATCGCCATTTAGGGAAGGTTTCCCTTCCCTAAATGGACTTGGGTCTTTAGAAATTACTTTCTGGCGAACTTCTCGCAGGAGAAAGCACCGCACTGTGCATATGCCCATGCTTCCTTCTCGAAGCCGCGGCAGGTGCCGATACCGTACTTATCCTCGGGGGTGAAGTTCTTGCAGAACTGGCACATGAAGCCCTCTTCGAACATGGGGCAGGCGTCGGAGCCGGCACCGTCGATGGGAACGATCATCTTGGACTTTGCGCACATACCCTTCTCTACGTCGAGATGCAGGAAGTTAGCACATTCGTTGTGTTTCATATATATCCTCCATTAATAATTCTTTGGTTGTCGGGCAATAATACCCTTGATAATTTTGTCTGACCGGTATCTCTCTTTTTTGAGAGATACCAATCAATCTGTCGTGTTATCAGGCAGAGTAAGCCAAGTTCAGAATTGGAGAATTATGCGTCGTACTCGGTACGGAAGATAACCTCGTCCTGGATGGGCTTACCGATCTCACACCAGTACTGGGTGAAGCCGGCAACACGAACCATCAGATCACGGTAATCATCGGGCTTTGCCTGAGCTTCCTTCAGGACCTTGGAGGAAGTGACGTTGAACTGGATGTGGAAGCCGCCCTTACGCATGTAAGCACGGTAAACATCAAGCAGCTTGTGAGTACCCTGAGTGCCCTTGATTGCAGAGGGGTGAATCTTTACGTTCATCTGGCTGTTCTGGCACATTGCATGGTCGTAGCAAGTAGCAGAAGTGAACAGAGCGTAAATACCGTTCTTGTCGGTGGTAGGTGCGGGGGACATGGAAGCGTCTGCGTAGGTGGTGCCGCAGAGACGTCCGTCGGCGGTTGCCAGAGTGATTGCACCCTGAGGACCGTGAGTGGAGACGGAGATCTGGCACATATAGTACTGCTTGCCCATGTAGGAACGGAGAGCCAGCATCTTGGGCAGCATTCTCTCTTCGTAATCGTAGAGAATGTCGTCTGCGTAAGGATCAGCGTTGCCGTACTTAGGAGCATTGACGCAGTCGGCGAAGATCTTCTCGTACTTGGGTGCATTCTCGGTTGCCTCGCGGCGGTCGGGAGAGAAGACACCGGTCTCGAAAGCGGTCTTGAAGCCGAAGTTGTTGAACATTGCATCCTTCATCTCTTCGAGCGTGTACTTCTTCTCGTCGTATACGTTCTTCTTGAGGGAAGCGAGGGAGTTGATGAAGTTGATGGTGCCGCAGGACTCGAAGTTGATGGTGCCGTTGTAGCGTGCGCCAAGGTGGCTCTGGTTCTGACCGACCTTGAAGCAGTCTGCCTTCAGCAGGGAAGCCCAAACGATGGGGCAGATCTTGCGGTGGGTATCCATCTGCAGGTTGTTCATGCGGTTGGAGACCTCAAGCAGCTCCTGGAGGTAATCGTTGTAGTAAACATCGAGCAGCTCTTCATAGGTGTCGAGGCTCTTGTTGTGGGGCTGGAAGACCTGGATGCCGGTGCGCTTATCGTAGCCGTTGGTGAGAACGAGCTCGAGCAGCTTGGGCATACCGGTGAAGTGGATACCGGTACCAGCGGTGGGGCCTGCGCCGCCGGGGATCATGGTGACCTTGCCGTTGTAGTGCAGAGGCTGGAAGCATCCGGGAGAGGACTCAAGGCAGCCGCCGGGGCACCATGCACGTGCATCATAAATGGTCATGCCTTCGGGATGGTAGTGACGGAGCATGTAGTTCATGCCGCCCTGGTTGTTCATGATTGCGGGGTAGCCGAGACCGAGCTTGATGCAGCTTGCGACCTTGAGGAGGAAGTCCTCGGGGGT
Source organism: Eubacteriales bacterium (assembly GCA_030531595.1). GTDB lineage: Bacteria > Bacillota > Clostridia > Oscillospirales > Oscillospiraceae > Limivicinus. The sequence goes on from JAUNND010000013.1 coordinate 13,843, forward strand.
CTTTTCATCATACAGCAGGGACAGGGTGGGCTGAGTGGTCTTGCCGCGCATACCGGCTTCGACAATGAGGTACTCCAGAGGAGTAACAGCAGTCAGACCGTTGTAGCCAAGACCGCCGATGGACAGGTTGTTGAAGGTGTTGCCGGAAAGAACGCCGCCGGTGACGCCGGAGGAAGCGAAGCACTCGATAGCGGTGATCTTAATACGGTACAGCTCGAGGAGCTCTATGACTTCTTCATCATTGGTGACGCCCTCTTCGATGTCCTTTTCATAGAAGGGCTGAAGGATCTGACCCAGACGACCGATGGACTGGCCGGAGTGGGGGTCTTCATTGACAACGCCGTAGTGGCACATAAGGGTGAGGTTCAGAGCCTGACGGAAGGAAGCGGGCTGCTTGTGAGCGATGTGGTGAGCGACCTCTGCGATGTCGAGGTACTCCTTCTTCTGCTGCTCGTCTGCTTCACGTGCTGCGAGGAACTCTGCGCGCTTTGCATAGTTCTCGATCCACTTGGAAACGCCAAGAGCGATTTCCTTGCAGGCCATGTAGTAGTAGCCGCGGCTCATGCCGAGAACGCCGTCGTCGCCTGCTTCACCAAGGGTCTCTGCGATCTTCTCATCGCACAGCTCGACGATCTTGTCAAAGCCGTACTCGAGGGGCAGATAGTAGTTGATGACTTCACGGCCCTGGGGGATTGCCCAAGAGTCGAACATGACCAGAACGGAGTTACGATAGCCGGCCCACTTCTGATAGTCGGGGCGGGTCTCAGCAAGACGTGCGGAAACGCGCTCAACAGAGCCGTTGTCCCAGTACTTTGCGACCTTTACGAGGCAGGGAACTTCTTCGCGGCGAAGACCGAACTTCTGTGCGATAGAAACGATGTTGCCATAGTCCTTGGTTACGTTACCGCCGCCGGCACCGACAACGGAAACTGCGTCTGCTGCGGACACGGGAGGAGCATCGACACCGGCCATCATGGCCTCTGCTGCTGCGTTGAAGAAGGATGCGTCAACCCAGGGGAAGCAGAATGCGCCACGGAAGTTACGGGTCTTGTTACCGAAGATCAGCTCGCCGGGAAGAATGGTCGGGGTCATATGGGACAGAGCAGCTGCCTCAGACTTTGCACGACGAATCTCGGTGATGTCGCCTTCGTTTGCCCACCAGGTACGGTTGTACCAGTAGGGGTACTCCATATCGATGGAGTTCTTCATTGCGTAGTAGATGTTGATCAGCTTGGTAAAGCGGGGAGAGGGTTCTTTGACCTCGGTATCAGCAAAATCGGTTACTTCGCTGACGTCGAGTCCGCGTCTCTTCAGGATTTCCTGAATTTTGGCTTCGTTATCCATGGTTTTCCTCCTTGATTTTTGAGTAAAAAATACTTCGGTTTAGATGTCGATGTTATTTTATCTTTTTTTTAACTTTTGGAGTAGTGCATTTTTCACGTTTTCATGCATTTATTCATACAAATTTCGTTTTGTGTGCAATTTGCGCTATGAATTTTTGGCTATTTTTATATAATTATCCTATAAACTGTGCATTTTGCGCTTGGCTGTTTAAGCGGTTTTGTGTATTGTTGACATAATTTTGTGTGACTTTTTATTAACAATCTATTCGTCTTTCGTTTCTTTCTGTAATTTTCTGGTATCTTTTCACGGATCGCTTTTGCCTTGCTTTTTTCATTATGCAACACTATCTTTAGTCGGAAGAAGGTGTGTCCTATGAAGCTCCAAAGCACTTCCATATTTCCCTATATCAAGGATAACCCCGAGCTTTGTGAAACCGTCAGCTTTCAGCGCAATTCATATATAATAAGAGCCTCCGACGTCGACAGCTATGTCTGGTATCTTGTTGAAGGTCAGGTAAAGGTCATCGCCAACGGCAGCAACGGCAAATGTATTGTGGTGGATATGATCGACGAGGATAATTTTGTCGGGCATCTGTCCAATTACTATGAGCAGAATTTCTACTGTGACTCTATCGCCGTCACCAACTGCACGCTTGTGCGTATACCGATCAACAAATTCAACGAGATGATGAAAGGGCTCGAATTTTCGAGACTGTTCTTCATGAAAACGAGCGCCCGGCTGTACATCATGTACAAGATGGATCTTGTCAACCACCTGTTCACGCAGCAGCAGCAGTTTGCCTACTATCTTCTCAGCAACGTCAAGGGCGATATCTGTTATATCCAGAGCCTTTACAGGATCTGTGAATTTCTGCGTGTCAGCCGCCGCAATCTCTACAATCTCATAGATAAATTCATGGCGGAGGGTTATCTTGAGCGCCTTGACGACGGCAAGATACACATACTGGATTTCGACGCCATGCGGGAAATTCAAAAGCCCGTTGCCGACTTCATGCACAACAAAATCTGAGGGCAAAGCTCCCGCACTGTGAAAAGTTTACTTTATTAATTTAATTAAATATTGTATAATGGTGCAGAGAAATACCCATACATCTGCGTCGGTGACCATGCGCGGCTTAACGGGTAAAGGCAGCGCGTGGTTTTTTATCTTCATTCTTTTTTCGGAGGCAGTTCATGAAATATTCTGTTGAACATATAGACGAGCATTTTATCCGCTTTATCTTCTCTTTCCCCGCGGACGAGTACCACAAAGCCATTGAGGAATATGTGGAAGCCCACAAAAAGGAGTACCTCAGGCAGGTCGCAAACCAGAACAAGGCAAAGGCCGTCGGTTTCTTCCGCCCCATCATCAACGATCTTGTCAGCAAGGCATACACCAAGGCCGCCAATGAGTACCCCGAGGAGATATATTACACTCCCGAGATAAGCATCATGCAGGATGACGCAAAGCGCGGGCTTATCTGCGCGGCAAAGGTCCAGGTCAGCCCCGTTTTCACTCTGGGCGACTACAAGGCACTGAGACTGACCGACAGTGAGCTTGCCGAGGTCGAAAAGGAAGCCGCCGGTGTTCCCGAGCCGAACCGCGCCGACACACGCCGCTACATGATCCAGACCATCCTCGTGGGCAAGCTCTCTGCCATCACCGAGGGTGAAGTACCCGACACCATGGCCGGTGAGCGTGCTTCCGAAATGGTCGCCGCTTTCGAGCAGCACCTCGGCAACAACGGTAAGAAGATAGAGGATTATTATAAGGAATGTCAGACCAACGAGCAGGAGCTTTACACCGACTTTGCAAAGGAAGCCGTCAAGCAGCTCCATACCCGCCTTGCCCTTTTAGAGCTGGCAAAAGCCGAGGGACTGACGGCTACCGACGAGGAATACGAAAAGGAGCTCAAGCGCCTTTCCGAGATGTACATGATGCCCATGAAGCGTATGCGCGAGATATTTGCAAAGCGTGAGGGCTCCAACGTCCGCCGCGACATATCCATATCCAAGGCCGCCGACTATCTGGCAAAAATGGCTGACGAGCTGTACCCGATGAAATAATAAATCCGGCGGGAAGCCGGTAGTTTCAAAAAAACAACACAGAAAGGAAAAACCAAATGTACGAAGGAGTTTACGCACCCATTCCCGATGCCGGCGCATTTCTGGCGAGACTCGGTCTTGATCCCGACGATTACCGCAAGTCATTGCACCCCGAGCTGCCCGACTCTCCCTCCCCTTTCAGCGCACCCCACGTCAAGGAGTCTCTGGATAAGCTGGTCGAGGCGCACCTGATGACCGTCCCCTTTGAAACGCTCGATATTTTCGATCTGCACAAAGAGGTCTCTCTGGAAATTCCCGCTCTGTTTGAAAAGATCGTTGTAAAACGCAGAGGCGGCTTCTGCTTTGAGGTCAACGCCCTGTTCATGGCACTTTTAGAGGCTCTCGGCTTCAAGTGCACTCCCGTCGCCGTCCGCGTTCTGTTTGAAGGTGACTTCCCTACCACCGGTCACCGCTCCACCATCGTCACTCTGCCCGACGGCACCCGCTGCGTCTGCGACGTCGGCTTCGGCGGTCCCACTCCTCTGGGCGCGACCTATCTCGACTGCACCGAAGTCCAGAATTCCGGCAAGCTCTCCTTCCGCTTTGAGCACCGCGAGGACGGTCTGTACCGCTTCGTACAGGTTCTCGACAACGGCGAGATCTTCCCGCTACTTCTGTTCTCCGACAGAGAATATCCCGTTATCGACTTCATCGCGCTGAGCGTTTACATGAGCCGTGGCGATACCGCCCGCTTCAATAACGAGCGCGTTCTCAACCTCCTGCGTCCTCAGGGCAGCGCCGCCATGATCAACGACACACTGCGTCTGCACGACAACGGCGTTCTGACCGAGCTTGAGCTGAGCACTCCCGAGGAACGCAAGGCGGCTTACGTCAAGTACTTCGGCATCCCCGCGGAAAGCCTTACCGAGATTCCGGGCTGACAGTATTCCGATAGCTGCAACATGATACATTCCTGTGGCTGGGCGCAATAGGCAAGAAATCTTGTGTGTTTATCGGGGTATAAGCGATGGCTACAATAACATTTGTTTTAGCGGGTATGGCGTTTGAATACGATGATGAAAAAAATCGGACTAATATCAAAAAGCACGGCATTGACTTTCGTAGTGCCGCACGTGTCTTTTTTGACTATGATAGAATAGAAGCATATGACTATTCGCACAGTCTTGTAGAGGATCGTTACAACACGATCGGCGACACTTCGGCTGCAAATGTTTTTTCCGGCAGCACAGTCATCGGCACACCGAGTTTTTTGAATGAAGTTAATGATGTTCTTTTTGTGGTATACACAGACAGAATTCATAAAACCTTCGACGGACGCAAGATAGATGTGACCCGTATTATATCAGCCAGACTTGCAACTGAATTTGAGAAAGGAATGTATTATGGTAAATACTGATTTTTATTCGGAAGAACAGCTCAAAGAACTGGCTTTCACCAAGGATGAGCTTGACCTCCTTGCCAAAGCAAAACAAATGCCGATCACCTTTGATGCCGAGTGCCCGCCGACTACTCCGGAACGTGCACTTAAATTCAGGAGAGTCAATCCCTCACGCACCGCGATAAACCATACCGATATTCCGAGCTGATATTTATACAGAGTGGAGTGTGGAGTTTAAACTGCAAAGCTTTTACTTTGGAGCAATAATTCACGTTTCCGCATTTTTCCGCTGAAAATACTGCCGGAGCTTCCGTTTCGGACAACTCCACACTCCACACTCCACACTACTTGAGGTTTGCTATGAAGACTGAAGAAATCTTTAAACAAAGTGACGCGCTTTTCAGAAGCGGTGAATACGAAAAGGCGGGAGAGTTTCTTGAACAGAAGTCCAATGAAGCCTTCGAGTGCGGTCAGCTTGACGTTGCGCTTTCGGTGCTCAACGAGCTTACAGGCTGGTACCGTTTCAGCAAGCGCATGGACGAGGCATGGGCCTCCGCCGAAAAGCTACTGGAGCTTGTGGACTATATGCAGCTCTGGGGTACGCTTGAGGGCGCAACGGTGCTGCTTAACGTGGCGACGGTCTACAAAGCCTCCGACAAACAGGATATGGCACTTAATCTGTATGAAAAGGTCGAGGCGATCTACCTCGACAAGCAGGTCACCGATGACAGGATCGTCGGGCTTTACAACAATATGTGTGTTACCTGCCTTGAACTGGGGCAGAATATGAGAGCGTACAAATACGGTCAAAAGGGTCTGGATTACGCCAAGTATTGCGATGATATCCGCCCCGACAGACTGGAGACCATGAAATACAACGCGGCTGCCGCAAAACAGCGGCTTGTTAAATACGGCTGATACTTCGAGACATCGAAGAAAAAATAAATATATTTAACAGGAGATACATTTATGTTAGACAGAAACGCATTCATGAAGGATCTTGAAGAAGCAAAGTGCGATCCCAACCCCTGCGTTACCGAGTTTTTCCTCAATCAGACCTTCCAGAATTTACAGGAGGAGCTGAAAAATCCCGATCTCACCCGCTACGGCTATTTTCAGGGCGGCACGGACACCGAGGAATTTGAGGAGCTGCTGAGAAGAAACAAGATAAACCTCATCAAGGGCGACATCTACCTCGTGCTTGACGAGCTGGAGAAGTTCTACGCCGTGCAGAAGCCGGAGCTGGTCACTCCCGTACACAACGTGAAGATGACCTTCAAGCAGGTCTCCGACTGATAAGGCGTTGATCGGAGAACGGTAAATGATAGACAGAATAGGATTTTTAGAAGACCTCAAGGAACTGAAGGAAAACGGTGATCCGATACTGATAGAGTATTATCTCAATCAGCGTTTCATCGAAATAAAGGACGATAAGGACGACAGCGGCCGCGATTACTTCTCCAAGGAGTTTGAGGGGACCGCAAACACGCCCGAATTTGTCGCCATTTTGCAGAAAAAGAGAGAATTTGAAAAGAACGACGATATTCTTTTCGTTCTCAACGAGCTTGCCGATTTCTACGCGCAGACAAAGCCCGAGCTTGTGGATGCGGTGAGAACGGTCATGAAGGAATTTGAGCCTAAGGGATTTGACCCGAAGGATCTGGTTTAATATTAAAAGGAGGGCACAGCATGGTTGACAGATACCAATTTGCCGAGGACGTCAGGCAGTTGAAGGCTCAGAACAAGCCTGAACAGCTTGAAAGCTACCTCAAAATGCAGCTCGGCTCCATTCAGGAGTACATTCAGTTCGGGAAGACGGGCTGTTGAACGGGCGGTCTTTTCCAGGGTGGAGAAGTAAACAGAGAATACGAAGAAAGCCAGCGCAAGAGCCGCGAGGAAGGTCTGAGATTTGAGATCATTCAGGTTCTTGAAGAATTAGACGCCTATTACGAAAAATATAACCCCATGTTCCTTTTCACCGTGCGTCCGACACTGGAGGCAATGAAAAGACAGCAGCAGGGTCAATAAGTAAAACAAAGCATTTCATTTTCGGTTTTCCCGGGAATGAAATGCTTTTCTTTATAATTTATATGAAACTATTCTGCCGTGCTCCGCTTCCCTGCCGCAAAGATACTTTACGCACAGCGCACTCTGCATGGCGCCGCACATGGCGACGGTGAAATAAGGGGCGTTTTCAGTCTTACTCTCCGGCAGAGCGTCACCCCTGTATAAAATCGCCGCGTCCGCCTGCCAGCCGTGGGGACAGCCGTACACAAAAGGAATATTCAGCGCGTCGCATACTTTTTTGACTGTCACACGGGTATCGTGATTCTCACAGCCGTCGATCACGATATCACAGCCGTTAATAAGCTTTTCGGCGTTGGTCTCGGTGAGCTTTACAGAGCTTGGCGTGAACACAACATCCGTATTGACGGCAACGGCACGGGCAAAGGCTGCATCCGGCTTCGGCCAGCCGATCATGCCGAGATCGCATAAAAGCTGATTATGCAGGTTATCTTCGTCAAATCGCCCGCCGTCGGCACAGCGTATTTCCTTCACGCCGAGGCGCAGAAGCATTTCGATCACCGTGCCGGAAGCCCCGCCGCAGCCGGCAATAAAGACCCGCTTTGTGCGAAGCCTCATGCACTCAATGTCCGTAAGTGCGCCGATGTTGCCGATATATTTCAGTTCCATTTGCTGCTCCTTATAATACTGCTGACGGAAAAGCAGCTCATTATTCTTCGTTTTCAAAAACAAGCGCATATTCTCCGTTTTCGGAGGAATAGACGGCTTCCATATCCTCGTCCGCCCATTTAGAGTCGAACGCTGCGGCAAACCGGACACAGGTACCGCAGGAAGCGGAGAGCTTCCTGGGTACCGGCGCCAGTGCCGCCTCTTTGCCGAGTTTTTCAAGCTTTCGCTGAAATCTCAGCGCACCCAGATGGGTGTGAAAGGTGGCTATGTTTTCCATTACTCTATAATTATCTCATATTCTCCGTCAGGAAGATCTTTATGTGTGACCTTAAATCCGGCATTTTTCGCAAAGCGGGTGACATTTTCAAGGGGAGTCTTGTCGTCCACGAGGACTTTGAGGGGGGCGCCGTTTTTCTCAACGGCCTTTTTGGTCATGATAACGGGCTGAGGGCAGGCATAACCTCTTGCATCTATTTCTGTCATATTACTCCTCCACTTTCCGGCAGTTTGCAGCGCCGATAATAAACGTAACAACAAGGCAGACGATCACGGCGATCTTGCCGTTGAGGGTCGTACCCTTGCCGGAGGACGCGAGACCGAAGTTGTGGCAGAATGCCGCACCGACGGTCATGCCGAGTACGGCGAGGGCAGAGTCGCTGGAGCCGGCACCGGCGAGAACGAGCTGGCGCAGAGGGCAGCCGCCGAGAAGGATGGAGGCAACGCCCACAAGGAACATACCGAGGAACGCCCAGATGAAGTTGCCGTCGGCAAGGGCGTTATATGCAACGGGCTGATCTGCAAAGCTGAAGGTGAATTTGCCGGTGATAAGATTGCCGACCAATACAGCGGCGAATATTGCCACAAAGCCCCACAGCAGGTGGAAATCCTTTAACATGAAAGCGTCACGGATGCCGCCCGCCATACACAGACGGGACTTCTGAGCGAGTGCGCCGATTACAAGACCGATGATAAGTGCCATTGCTATGGGTGCGTGCTTGGAGCCGGGAGCCTCGGTGGAGAAAGCTAAAAGTGCGGGGAAAGCGAGAAGAAGGACAAGCAGACCGATGTTGATTGCGGGAAGTGCAAAGCCTTCGATGGTGGGAACGTTGTAGGAACGCTTGAAGGTAAAGCCTTTGTTGAGAAATACTGTTCCGACGCCGACACCGGCAACAAAACCGACAAGACCGATGATGGCGTTGCCGTCACCACCGCCGAGACGGATGACCATACGCAGAGGGCAGCCGAGGAACATGAGTGCACCGACCATTACGCAGAAGCCGAGGACAAAACGGCTGACGGGTGCGGAGCCGCCCTTTGCCTTGAACTCACCGCCGATAAGCGCCATAATCATGGAGCCTAAAACAATACCGATCACTTCGGGACGGACATACTGAACAACGGGTGCTGTGTGGAGCTTGACGCCGCCTGCGATGTCGCGGATGAAGCAGGCGATGCAGAAGCCCATGTTGCCGGGGTTGCCGAAAGCAACAAGAACAACGGATGCGATACCGACGGCAAGACCGGCGATAATAATAAGAAGGTTGTCTTTAATTTTAGACATATTTTCATACCTCAAATATATATTGCGTTTCTTTATCAAAGGAGCAGCCATCCTTTTAATAAATCGCGCTTTATAATTAACGGCAAAGTCGGGAGCAGCCATCCCGACAGAACCGATAATTAACAGATATATCCGATAATACGATAACAGTCGAATAATAAAAATTATTTAAGAGATTTTTTTAATAAGACACGTGAGTCACCGACAAGCTTAGAGGCGCGGCAGACATCAAAATAATCAAGATACATCTGCGCGAATTTTCTTGAAACGCCGAACGCCGTGCGGAAATCGCCGATGGCGACAGTATCGGAGTTTTCAAACATGGAGACAAACAGATCAAACGCCTGCTTGCAGTATTTGGCGTGGACGGTGACATTCGGGTTGAGGGCGACAAGTATGCCGTCCTTTATCATCCTTGTCATGACCTGCTTGCAAAGCTTCTGTTTGAGACCGAATATTTCCATCGTGTCCTTGTTGAGCGGTGCTTCAACGCCGCATTTGAGGAAGTAATCCTCAAGATCCTTCTGCATTGTGACCTGCTCGTCGGAGAAGTTGGTCTGGAAGCTGGCGAGTGCGACGGTGTTGCCGTCAATACGGAGCTTGCCCTTGTCGGCAAAATAGCTGAGTACAGCATCGGCGTTGCCGGTCGCTTTGGCGAAGGCACGTTCACGCAGCTCACCGAGGCGCATACCCTCCATGAGAGAGTGCTCCTCGTGGTGCTTTTTCAAAAGCTCCTCCACTCTGTTCCACTGAGTATCAAGCGTCTTTTTCGTGATATACGCGCCCTTTATCTTCACGGTCTCGCCGCTCTGCTGCACCTGCTGAATGGCGGTATGCACCTGCTTGGCGGACAGTCCGCTGAGTGAAAGCAGTTCATCCTCCTTGATAAGCTCATAGCCCGCGTCATCGATCATCTGGAACACACGCTCTTTCGGCTCGGAGTCAAGCCGGTCAAGACGGGCGATGGTATCGGGGTCGTTTCGCTTTAAGCGGCGTTTTTTCATGTCAAGGATAATGCCGCCGCCGACAGTTGTCATGGGTGAGAAGAAACGGACGATGAAGCGGTCAAGGTTTCTCGCAACGATGGTATCGTCCTTAAAATTGAACTGTGCATAACACGTCTCTCCCGGCAAAAGCTCGTTTCTGTCAAGAAGTCTGACCTTGCAGACCTTCTCCTGCGTGCCCTCGTAGAAGTGCAGGAAGGAGTAATTCTTCACGACAAAGGGAGAGTCCTTTGTAAGTTCAAGCTTGACGGTTATCTGATCGGTGATAAGCATAGAGTCGGGCTGAGCGATGGTGCAGCCCTTTTCGATCTCATCCTTATCAATACCGGCAAGGTTGATGGCGACGCGCATACCCGCCTCGACCTCGTCCTGCTTTACATCGTGGTTCTGAAGCTCTCTGACCTTGGCGGTCTTGCCGTCGGGGTATATCGTGACTTCATCGCCCGGGTGAAGCGTACCGTCAATAAGTGTGCCGGTGACGACCGTGCCGAAACCCTTTACGGAAAATACGCGGTCAACGGGCAGTCTGAAAGGCTTGTCGGTCGTGCGGGCGGGGGAAGTCTCGACCATTTCAACGATCTTTTCTTTCAGCTCGTCAATGCCCTGTCCGGTGTAAGAGGACACCGGAACCATAGGAGCGTTCTCAAGGAAGGTGCCCTGAACGGCCTCGGCGATGTCATCCTTGACGACCTCGAGCCATTCTTCATCAACCATGTCGCACTTGGTTATGACGATAATGCCGTTTTTTACCTTGAGCATGGAGAGAATATCCAGATGCTCCTTTGTCTGGGGCATACATCCCTCGTCGGCGGCAATGACCATGAGCACAACGTCAATGCCCGTTGCGCCGGTGAGCATATTGCGGATAAGCTTTTCATGTCCCGGGACGTCAACTATGGACGCGGTCATGCCGTTCGGCAATACGAGCTGAGCAAAACCGATCTGAATGGTAATGCCGCGCTTCTGTTCTTCCTTCAAGCGGTCTGTGTCAACGCCGGTCAGAGCCTTTGTCAGACAGGTCTTGCCGTGGTCAACGTGACCGGCTGTACCGATAACTATATGCTTCATGCCTTACCTCCCGTAAGCTCCGCCATTGCAGAGGCGATCTCAAGAATATCATCATCGGTGATGGTTCTTGCGGAAAATACCATATTGCCTTTATTGGTGCGTACTATAATAGGAACTCTGCGCTTTCTGAGTGCTTTCTCAGCAGCTAAAACATCAAGCCACGGAATACTTACCGCAACGCCCCAGCCCTCAAATTCGGCACCGGGCAGAGAGCCGCCGCCAGCCTCGTCGATAAGGGGCATAAGCTCACACTCGCACTCCGGCGCGTACTCGGTGATTTTTGCTTTAAGCCTTTCCGCAATCAGCTTACATTCGTCAGCATCCATGGAAAGCATTCTGATAACGGGAATTCTCTCCTTGGCAAGAGTGATGTCGGCGCAGTACTGCAAGGTCGCCTCGACTGCGGCGAGGGAGAGCTTGTCAATTCTCAGCATTCTTGTGAGCTGGTTTTTCTTTATCTTTTCAATATATTCCTTTTTGCCTATGAGTATGCCGCACTGAGCGGAGCCGAAAAGCTTGTCGCCGGAGAAGCACACAACGTCCGCCCCGTCGCGGAGGCACTGGAACACGGCGTAGCCCTCCTTCACGCCGAGGGTCTCCTTTGTGAACATGAAGCCGCCGCCGAGGTCGTAGAGAAGCATGGCACCGGCGGCATCCGCGATCTTGCGAAGCTCCGGCACGTCAACGGACTCCGTAAAGCCGTTCATGACAAAATTGCTGGTGTGAACCTTCAACAAAACCTCCGCGCCGTTTTCACAGGCGCGTTCATAGTCGTAGGGGTGGGTCTTGTTGGTCGTGCCTATCTCCATAAGCTCCGCGCCGGATTCGCGCATAATCTCGGGAACTCTGAACGAGCCGCCGATCTCCACAAGCTCACCGCGGGAAACGGCAGTCTTTTTGCCCTTGGCAAGCGTGTTGAGCATGAGAAAAACAGCCGCAGCGTTATTGTTGACGACCATAGCCGCTTCCGCGCCGGTCAGACGGCAGAGAAGCTTTTCGATATGTGTATAACGGCTGCCGCGAGCACCCTCGTTGAGGTCGTATTCAAGGTTGCAGTAGCCCTTGGAAACGCTTGCCACGTGCTCCGCGACCGACTCACCCAGCGGGGCGCGGCCTAAGTTCGTGTGCAGGACGACACCGGTGGCGTTGATAACACGTTTCAGGGAGTAGTAACCGTTATTGTCAAGGCGGTCAAGAAGCTCCGTCTCGATCTCTCCGATCGACGGTATGGCGTCGATCAGACCCTTTAACGCCGCGTTTCTCAGCTCATCCATGTAGGCTGATGCCACGGATTTTATCAATGCCTGCGGGTGGCGCTCCCTTGCTCCCACAAGCGCGGGTCTTCCGAGAAGCACATCAATTTTAGGTATGCGGCGAAGAATATCATTTCCCATGTCGGTCGTTCCTTTTAAGTGTCATATTATCAATAAAAAAGCAGATATAAACGTATACGCTGTCCCGTTAGCTATTCTACTTGATTATGAACACTTTTTCAATATTTTTTTCCAAATTCACCGGCAGCGGCGGATAATTCCATACATGAAGACGCAGCCGCATCCCGTGGGACGCGGCTGCGTTGTCATCTTCAATAAAAAACCGATCTTTTTCACTCTGCTCCAACTGTTGACACAGAGTCTTTCTGTTATCCGACATTATGATTTGTCCCGACAACGAGCGCCACCTGACCGATGAACTGTGCGATCTGAACATACATCGGCACGCCCTCCTGATCTCCGTCAAAGAAAACCGTGAGGTAATAGTTGTTCAGGGGCATATCCTTCAAAAGCGTCTCGCCGCCGACGGCTTCGAACTCTCCGTACATTTCATCCTTCGTACCGCTGAGAGTATAGCCGTCAAAGCCCCAGTATTCCGCGAGCAGAGAGCAGAACCGATCGACCGTCAGCTCGGCGGGGAAAATGTCCTCGAAATTGTCGTAAAAATAAAACGTCCGGTCATCCTGTTCCAGTTCCCGCACAGGCTCTCTTTCCGCGTCCGGCTCGGCGATCACCGTGAAAAACGAAAGTTTTCCGGTATCTGCGTCAACGCAGATATTCCCGCTGTATTTCACTTCATCGCTTTCCTCATTCCCGAACCAGCGTACCTCATAGCGGTGAGGAAACTTTCTGCCGAACCATGAGTCATCTCCGGTGTGCGCTTCATAATCATATATGTCGTCGGCGTCACCTGTAAACTCTACCTTTTCGGAGAGGATTCCCATTTCTTTCAGTGCTTCGATCTCACGCAGAGCAGCTTCCTGCGCCGTCTCTTCGGTCACTTTTATCTCCGCGGACGCGGCAGATGAAAGCAGGCTCAGAATAAGTGTCAGCATGAGAATTGTTCCTGCAAGCTTTTTTGTTTTGCGTTTCATGTGTGCCTCCTTGAACTGTAATGATGACATTAAGACGGATTTTCAGGGAAAAAGTTCCATAAAAAAGAGCCGCCCGCAGACAGCTCTTATATACGTATATTCTGGTCAGAACGGCATTTCCTCGTCGTCTTTCCCGTCTTCCAGAGAGTCAAGATCAAATTCAAGGTTTTCGCCGCACTTGGGACATTCGATGGAGCCGACCTCAAGAGTCTCCTCGTCAAAGGTTATCTCCTCGCCGCACTTGGGGCACTTCACGTCGTAAATAACGCCGTCGTACTCCATTTCCTCGTAGTCATCGTCATCCCAGCTGTCGTCATATTCGCTGCCGCAGCCGGAGCAGCAGGAGCAGTTCCCGTCGCAGTCCTCAAAGTCCTCGTCGTCGAGCTTTTCCATGTCCTCGGGCATGTCCAGATCGCACGTCAGCTCTTCCAGATAGCTCAGCTCGTCGCCGATCTCGTCCAGAGTGTCCGCGTAATCCATGCAGGTGTCCTGAAGGTCTTCTATTTCGTGCGCCATGTCGGAAACCAGATCACACAGAGCACCCCACAGCTTGCCTTCCTTGCTCTCGGGGTCGATACCCAGACCGTCTGTAAGTCCTTTCAGATATGCAGCCTTTTCAACAACCGTCATTTTGAAAACCTCCATTGAAGCATAAGGGAGACGCAAAGAGACGCCTCCCCTATTTTTTTACAATTATACGCGCTTTGAAATGAAATTATGCGCGGGACAGATACTCACCGGTACGGGTGTCGATCTTGATCATTTCGCCCTCTTCGATGAAGAGAGGAACCTTGATCTCGGCGCCGGTCTCAACAGTGGCGGGCTTGGTCGCGTTGGTAGCGGTGTTGCCTGCAAAGCCGGGGTCGGTCTTGGTGACCTGAAGCTCCACGAAGAAGGGAGGCTCCACATTGAAGACTTTTCCCTTGTAGGAGTAGATGGTGCACTCCATATTCTCTTTGACGAACTTGAAGTTGTCGCCGAGGACGGAACCGTCCACGGGCTCCTGCTCGTAGGTCTCGGGGTTCATGAAGTAGTAGAGATTGCCGTCTGCGTACAGATATTCCATGGTCTGACGCTCAACGGTGGCATTCTCGAACTTTGCGGTGGGGTTGAAAGAAGTTTCGGTGACGGCGCCGGTGATGACGTTCTTCATCTTGGTACGCACAAAGGCTGCGCCCTTGCCGGGCTTGACATGCTGGAACTCAACGACCTGCATGACATTTCCGTCCATCTCAAAGGTAACGCCGTTTCTGAAATCGCCTGCTGTAATCATAAAATGGTCCTCCCATATAAGTTTGCATATTCAACTTGTTTATTTTACAGTATTCCCGTAAATTTTGCAATAGGTTTTGTCAATTTTTTTCTTGCCGGATAAAAAAGTCGAAAGAGGATACATCTATAAAAAGAGAAACGCCCTTATTTTTCTTCTCCCGTCACGATCAGCGGACGGATTTTCTCCATACGTCCCTCTCCTATGCCGTCCACTTTCATTATGTCCTCGATTTCCTCAAAGCATCCGTTTTCTTCCCTGTATGCGATTATCCTTCCGCTCAGCTCCTCGCCGATCCCGGGCAGAAGCGCGAGGCGGGCTGCGTCGGCGGTATTGATATTGACGGTCTCCCCGGGAAGGAGCTCGATATACCCTTCGGCGGAGAGCAAAGCACCCTCCGGCGGCGCGGTATCGTATTCCCGTTGAACGATGATATTCTCGCCTTTTTCGACGTTCTCCAGAGAAAAGCAAATGACGGAACACGCAAGAAGGACTGCTCCGGCGAGCAGATATGTATACAGTTTTTTCACCATTTATTGCCTCCGATACAGCTCGCTCTTGCTTTTTACGGTCAAAAACCTTATAATAAACAAATATAAGCTATACTATACCACATTCCTGAAAAAATGGGAGAGCAAAATGAAAAAAATCCGTTTCTTTCCCCTGACTCTTCTGCTGTGTCTGATCCTGTCCTGCATTACGCCGGCAGCTTTCGCGCTGGATGACCCCGAGCTGCCCGCCGAGGCGGTGCTGCTTGCCGATCTTGACACAGGAGAAATACTGTACGAAAAAAATATGGACGAGCGGCGTTCGCCCGCAAGCCTTACAAAGATAATGACCGGTCTTCTGGCTGTCGAGGCGCTTGACGCGGGACAGTGCACAATGGATGACATGGTGACTGCCGGTCAGGACTGCCTGACGGGTCTGGCTGAGGACAGCTCCACCGCCGGCATCGTCCCGGGTGAGACCATGAGCTTTCGTGATCTTTTCTATTGCGCCATGCTCCACTCGGCAAACGAGACCTGCAATGTGATCGGCACGTATCTTGCCGGCAGCATCGACGCCTTTGTCGAGCGGATGAATGAACGCGCCATGGAGCTCGGCTGCACCGATACCCATTTTCTTGACACGAACGGTCTTTCCAATGAGGGACACTATACAACGGCTCATGACCTGTATCTTATCACCCGCGAGGCGATCAAGCATCCCGAGTTCATGACGGCTGTCAACACCGTGTACTACGACACCGCCGCCACCAATGTTTCGGCTCCGCGCTCCATGTATAACTCCAACGCCCTTCTCACCACCGGCGGATATTACGGAGACAAATACCTCTATGACGGCGCGGCAGGCGTAAAGACCGGTTATACGAGAGCCGCGGGCTACTGCCTTGTCTCGACTGCCCAGAGAAACAGCATCAACGCCATCGCCATCGTCATGGGCTGCAAGGGTCAGCTCAATTCGGATGCGAACTGGGACGGAAGGTTTTATAACTTCGATGCTTCCATTACTCTCTATGAATGGCTGTTTGACAACTTCTCCTACCGAACCATTCTTGAATCCGCCACCTTCGGGGAAAAGGTCCATGTCGATCTCGCCGCCGGGGACGGCATGACGACCCTCCGTCCGCAGGGAGATGTGACCGTCCTGCTGCCCAATGACGTCACGGATGACGATATTGAGACGAATGTGACCGTATTCGACGAAAAGCTTGTGGCTCCTATCAAGGCGGGGACTGTTTTAGGCGAGGTCCGCGTCAGCGCCGACGGCAGAGACTACGGCACGATAAAGCTTGTGAACAATCTCGATATCGAAATGTCGAGGATCGAGTACATCAAGCTCTGCGTCAGAAATTTCTTTGCTCAGACCTGGGTAAAGGTGATCATCGTTATCATCATTCTTATTCTGGCTGCCTATTTTGTCCTTGTGGCACAGTACCGCCGCCTCCGCAGAAAGCATCTGCGCGAGCGCAGACGTTCCGAGGCCCGAAGAAAGACAGAGCGTCAGAAGATGCGTGAGCGCCAGAGGCAGGTCGAGGCGCAGTATGAAGCGTCCATGAGCAGCGAGGCAAGACAGAGGCGGCGTGAGCGCGCAGATGCCGTTGACGATGAACGCTATCATAAAATAGACCCCAAGGAGCGCAGAGATACGAGCGACTTTGACGAGCTGATGAACAAATTTGATAAGTATATGTAACATATAGCATAGAAACCGCTGAAAAGCGGTTTCAGACTGTCGACAAACCCCAAACGCGTCATTCCGAACCAGTGACCGATGTCACTGGTGTGGGAATCCGTATCTCAAAAGCGTTGAAATTTCAACATTTTTCATGCGAAAACGGATTGCCACGACAGTGTGTGCACTGTCTCGCAATGACAGAGATGGTACTTTGTCTACACTTTGAAACCGCTGAAAAGCGGTTTTTATGTTTTAAAAACCGATTGAAAGCCGGTAATAATCGAAATGTTCGATTTGAAAAATCGATAAACGTGATATATAATAATATGAATGATGAAAATAAAAGTGAGGCGACGCTTTGAATAATATTAATCTCCGGCAGTTGGAGGTGTTTGTCACGATCGTGGAGAGGGGCAGCTTTACCGAGGCCGCGTCCACGCTCTATCTTGCCCAGTCCACCGTCAGCAGCCATATCCACGCCTTAGAGGAGGCACTGCACGTATGCCTTCTGAACAGGGAGTCAAAAAAGAAGCTTATATTGACCGAAGACGGGAAGCGTGTCTATCATTTTGCCAAGGATATCGTCGATAAATGCACACGGCTTGAATCGGAGCTTGACGGAGAAGACCGAAAGGAGCTTGTGATCGGCGCTTCAAGCTCACCGAGTCAGGAGCTTATTCCGGCCCTGACCGCCGAATTTCTCAAAACACACCCGAACTGCTGCTGCACTATTCTCGACGGCAACAGTGAGGAAATTCAGCAGATGCTGATCGACCATAAGATACAGCTCGGCTTTATCGGTACGAGCGATAATTTACAGACTCTTACCTATGAGTGTGTGGCGGAGGATCATCTTGTGCTGATCACCTGCAATAATGAACACTTCCGTTCGCTGCAAGATGAAAACATCCTCGGAAAGCAGCTTCTGCGTGAGCCTTTTATTTTCCGCGAACCAAATTCCGCCACTCAGAAACACGCCGACAATTATCTCAGCTCCCTTGAGCCGGATAATGAGATAAATGTTGCCGCCTATGTCTCCAATACAAACACCATGCTCGGTCTTGTGGAAAAAGGGATCGGCGTGGCGATCGTTTCCTATCTGACAGCGAGAGAGCGTATCGAGGACGGCACGCTGCTGTACTTTGAGCTGGACAATGTACCTCTGAGCCGAAACATTTATATGGCGCGGCTGCGCAAGGGCTATATCAGCAACACAGCTAGAGAGTTTGCCGAGCTTGCACGGGACTTTCGGGAAAAATGATAACATCTATAAAAACGATTGAACCGGCGGAACGATAGATAAATCCTGTTTGTATTCCGCGTGCACCAATGTTATAATCCGCCCTGTGAATTAATACTGTTTTTCACAAAAATTAAACGAAACATGGAGAAAAAACATGAAAAAGTATCTGTCCCTTATGCTTGCGACCATGATGGTTCTGGCAATGTTTACCTTCGGCGCCGGCGCTGCCTGCGCTGAGGAGGATTTCCAGCCTTCCATAATGTTCTGCGGTTCCACCTCTCTCTACCCCATCATTTCCTCTCTGGCCTCCTCCTTCACTGAGGAGTATGTCACATGGGATAAGGTTGACGCAGCCTTCCCCGCAAAGAATATCTCTGTCTACGTCGCTCCCGGCGGCTCCGGCGTCGGTGTTGCGGCAGCGGTCGACAAGACGGCTGACTTCGGTATGCTTGCCCGTGACATCAAGGACAAAGAAATTGAGGCTCTCGGTGAAAATTATGCCGAGTTTATCGTTGCGAGAGACGCTCTGACTGTTTCCGTCAACGCCTCCAACCCCATTACCGCCATCATGGACGATATGAGCACCGATATGATCCGTCAGATCTTCTCCGGCGAGCTTGCCACATGGGATCAGGTCGATGCTTCTCTGCCCGCAGAGGCTATCAACGTCTACATCCGCGACCTGTCCGGCGGTGCTTATGAGGTCTTCCAGAAGGCGATCATGGGCGACAGCGAGGTCACCGCTTCCGCCACGCAGTCCGCATCCATGACCGAGCTTGCCACCAACATTGCCAATGACCCTTGGGGCGTCGGTTACGCGGGCTTTGGCGCATACAACAAGGCCAATAAAGATACACAGGTTCTGTTCGCCATGAAGGTCGACGGCATCGAGGCCACCGAGGAAAACATTGTCAGCGGCGAGTACACCGTACAGCGTCCCGTCATGTTCGTCACCGGTGATGTCATCAGCGCATCCGAACAGGCTTTTATCGACTACATCTTCTCTCAGACCGGATATGATGTTGTCGTTGCCAACGGCTATATCCCCGCTTTTACCGTTGAATAATTCGCCAAATTCTCTCTTCTAAGATTCCTATCCTATACACGCTGTCGAAAATTCGGCAGCGTGTTGTCTTGATATTATGAAGCTATTTCGAAACAGACTGTTTGACAATTTAATAAAGCTTCTCACGGTTCTGACTCTGCTTGCGCTGGCATTTGTGATATTGTTTATTGTCCGCGACGCTCTGCCCGTATTTGACGAGGTCACGCTCGGAGACTTTCTCTTTAAAACACGCTGGATGCCGATCGATTTCGGCAACGGGACGGCTTTCGGCATCGGCAACTTTATTCTCGGCACGGTTTTTGTTTCCTTTGTCGCCATGCTCATCGCCCTTTTTATCAGCATCGGTGCAGCACTTTTTCTTTCATGTGCGGTCGGTGAACGCGCAAGAAGGCTTATCTACCCCGTGATCGATCTGCTGGCCGGTATTCCGTCCGTTGTCTACGGCTTTATCGGGCTTTCGGTGCTTGTAAAGCTTTTTATAAAGGCGGGAGTGCATACCGGTTCATGCGTGCTTGCGGCCGGAATACTTCTTGCCGTGATGCTTCTGCCCTATCTTGTGTCCTCCTGCAGCGAGACGATGCTCAAGCTCAATGAACGGTATATGGGCGCGGCGGAGGCGATGGGGGTCGACCGCTGGTACGCCGCCGCGACGATTATTCTCCCCGCCGCGTGGAAGAACATTCTGCTGTCCATGATATTAGCCATCGGCAGAGCGATGGGCGAGACGATGGCCGTCATGATGGTCATGGGCAACGCCAACCTCACGCCGACTCTTTTAGGCAAGGGCGAGACGATCGCGGCGCTCATTGCGTTGGAAATGGGTACAGCCGTTTCGGGCAGTACCCACTATCACGCCCTGTACGCCGCCGGTCTTGTACTGATGATACTGCTCTTTGCCATCACCGTTTCCATCAACCTCATTCGCCGCAGACTTCTCAGCCGAGGGGAGGTGCTCTGATGCGCATACGCGGAAAGCTTGTCAAGCTCTGGGCCTATCTCGGCATTGCCGTTTCCGTCGGCGTTGTGGTGTTCCTTTTTGCGTTCGTCTTTATCAAGGGCGCGGGAACTGTCTCATGGGAATTTCTTACCGAGGCTCCGAAGGGTGCTGTTTTAGGGGAGGAGGGAGGCATATTCCCCGCCATCATCGGCAGTCTTTTCTTTACCGTCACCGCTCTTGTGATCGGCGGTATCCCCGCCGTGGCTACGGCGATATATCTTGTATTCTATTGTACAAGCAAGCGCATTTCGGGCTTTATCCGACTGACGGTGCAGTGTATTTCCGGCATACCGTCCATCGTTCTCGGTCTGTTTGCATACAGTCTGCTCGTCAAAACGCTGGGGCTTGGACGCTGTGTTCTGTCCTCGGGTGTGGCACTCGGAATTATGGTACTGCCCTTTATCGAGGTCAGATGTGAAAAGAGCTTTCTGGAGGTGCCCTATGAGCTTGTGGCGGTCTCCCGCAACATGGGCTGCTCAAAGAGCTATACCGTTGTTCACGCGGTTTTGCCCATGTGTAAGGGTGAGCTTGTCTCGGCTCTCATACTCGGCGGCTGTTATGCCATGGGCGCAACGGCACCGATGATATTCACGGGGGCTGTCGCGTTTGCCGCTGTGCCGAAAAGTATACTGGAACCGGCGATGGCTCTGCCGCTGCATTTGTATCTGCTGGTGGCACAGGGGCACACCTCGCTTCCCACGGCATACGGTACGGCATTTGTTATGATGGTGCTGATCCTTTTAAGCAATATTCTTGCCACAATGTACGGCGCAAGGAGTAAGCGATGAATGAAATAATGACGATAAAAAACCTCTCTGCCTTCTACGGAAGCAAAGAGGCCCTGCATGATATAACAGCATCCGTTGAACGAAACCGCATTACCGCGATCATCGGTCCCTCCGGCTGCGGCAAGAGTACGCTTTTGCGGTGCATGAACGGGACTCTCTCGCAGGAAGCGGGGGCATCCTTCACGGGCGAAATATGCCTTGAGGGAGAAAACATAGCCGATATGAGAAAAGAGGAGCTTTGCCGACGGGTCGGACTCGTATTCCAGACCCCCGCTCCCTTTCCGTTCTCCATAGAAAAGAACATGGGCTATGCCTTGAAATACTACGGCAAAAAAAGGTCGGAGATCGCGGCAATCACCGAAGAAAAGCTGCGTCTGGCAGGACTTTATGATGAAGTAAAGAACGAAATGGGCAAAAGTGCGCTGCAATTATCGGGCGGACAGAAGCAGAGGCTCTGTATCGCAAGAGCTCTGACCGTTGAGCCGGACATCCTGCTGCTTGACGAGCCGTGCTCCGCTTTGGATGTGAACAGCAGCCGCACGATCGAGGAGCTTTTGCTTGAGCTCAAAGAGAAATACACCTTCGTCATCGTCACGCACAATCTCGCACAGGCGAAAAGGATAGCGGACAGGGTAATTTTCCTGTATAACGGCGAGCTGACGGAGGAAAACGAGAGCGGGAAATTCTTTGATGCGCCGCAGTCGGAGCGAGCAAGGGCGTTTCTGAGCGGTGCGTTCGGATAATAAAGGAGCTTAATGTGAAAGTTCCTTTCACGCTAATTAATAAAAATAATAATCATCTTGTCATTCCTTTGCTTCGCGTGATAAGATGCAGCAATTTCATTACTATTTGTGCCAACGCGAAGCGGCGGAATGGATGATTAAAATGATAGAGATAAATATCCCGGGCAGAGCCGTCCCGCTGATGATCGACAATGTTGTCCTTGACTATAACGGCACTATCGCCGTGGACGGTGAGCTGATCGGCGGCGTTCGGGAGCGGATAGAAAGGCTTGCGGAAAGCGTGAAGGTGTTCGTGCTGACAGCCGACACCTACGGCACCGTAAAAGCCCAGTGTACGGGACTTCCCCTTGAGGTCAGAACCTTTCCGAGGGCGGGCGCTGGCGAGTGCAAGGAGGAGATCGTGAGATCCCTTGAAGGCGGCGTGTGCGCCATCGGCAACGGCTTTAACGACATTCAGATGTTTGACTGTGCCGACCTCGCCGTTGCGGTACTGGACGCGGAAGGAATGTGCGCCTCCCTCCTGCCTCACGCAGATGTGCTTGTAAGATCTCCGCTTGACGCGATGGAACTGCTCCTCAGACCTGACAGGCTCAGAGCAACACTGAGAAACTGAAAAAACATCGGATAAGTATTGACAACTTATATATATATAATACTCTTATCAAAGGTTTTTGTGCCCAGATAGGAGAATGAGAATTATGAAAATGCAGAACGCGGAAATGAAATTTGTTTCCTTTGACACATGCGATGTGATCACGGCTTCCACCCCCGCAGTTGATCCATATGTTTCCTTCGCCAATTTCGGAAATCGACAATCCTCGGATAATACAATCACTATATCAGGTACTCCGTATGATGTTAAGCCACTTGATGGGTATCAATTTGCCGAAGCCTTAAATAGCGCTTTCCAGACGAGTAATATTAATGCCTATACAGGTTATTGGGGAGGAGTTTCTCCGGAGGTGGTTGCAGAAGTATGCGAAAATGACTACTTAGATACGGAAAGCAAGTCGGATTTAAACGGCACTTGGAAATGGATTACTGATCACTTTGTTAAGCAGTAATAAACGGCATAAGATTTACCGACCTTCAAAACAGAAGGTCGGTTTTTTATCCGCAAAATTTCGCTGTCCCTGCGGTCGTATTTCATTCATCCAATTTCAGCACCGCGAGGAAGGCTTCCGTCGGTATCTGCACCGTGCCGAGCTGGCGCATCTTCTTCTTGCCTTCCTTCTGCTTTTCAAGGAGCTTCTTCTTACGGGTTATATCGCCGCCGTAGCACTTGGCGAGAACGTCCTTACGCATGGCCTTTACGGTCTCGCGGGCGATGATCTTGCCGCCGATCGCCGCCTGGATCGGCACCTCGAACATCTGGCGGGGGATATTGTCCTTGAGCTTTTCGCAGAGCTTTCTGGCTCTGCCGTAGGCTTTTTCGCGGTGGGCGATGAAGCTGAGAGCGTCGACCTGATCGCCGTTCAAGAGCATATCGACCTTGACAAGATCGCTCTGCTTATACTCGCTCAGCTCATAGTCGAGGGAGGCATAGCCCTTTGTGCGGGCTTTCAGAGTGTCAAAAAAGTCATAAACTATCTCGTTGAGCGGCATTTCATAGTGCATCTCCACAAGGCGGGAATCGAGATAGGTCATGTTCTTATAGTCGCCGCGCCGATCCTGACACAGCGGCATGATGTTGCCGACAAACTCGTTGGGCGTGATGATGGAGACCTTCACATAAGGCTCATACGCTTCGGCAATATTGACGACCTCGGGGTAATTGTGCGGATTATCCACCATTACGGTACTGCCGTCTGTGAGAACTATCTTGTAAATAACCGAGGGCAGAGTGGTGACAAGCTCTAAATCAAACTCGCGCTCAAGCCTCTCCTGTATGACCTCCATGTGCAGCATCCCGAGAAAGCCGCAGCGAAAACCGAAGCCGAGGGCAACCGAGCTTTCCGGCTCGTAGGAGAGGGACGCGTCGTTTAATTTGAGCTTATCCAGCGCATCGCGCAGATCGGGGTACTTGGAGCCGTCCTCGGTGTAGATGCCGCAGTAGACCATCGCTCTTGCGGGGCGGTAGCCGGGCAGAGCCTCGGCAGCGGGATTATCCGCAAGCGTGACCGTGTCGCCCACGCGGGTATCCTCAACGTTCTTGATGCTTGCCGTAAAATAGCCGACATCACCGGCGGAAAGCTCGTCGCACGGCTCTAAACCGATGGGGCGCATATGCCCAACCTCGACCACCTTGTAGCGCGCACCGGTGGATTTGAGCAGAACCTCGTCGTCCTTGCGTACTCTGCCGTCCATAAGGCGCATGAAGACGATAACGCCGCGGTAGTTGTCATACTGGCTGTCGAAAATGAGAGCCTTCAAGGGTGCGTCGGGGTCGCCGTCGGGCTGGGGGATATTTTTTACAATATCGTCAAGCACCGCGTCAATATTTATTCCCGCCTTTGCGCTTATCTCCGGCGCGTCCTGTGCGGGCAGACCGATTATTTCCTCTATCTCGTTTTTGACGCGCTGAGGGTCGGCGGCGGGCAGGTCTATCTTGTTGATGACAGGCAGAATTTCAAGGTTGCTGTCGAGGGCAAGGTAGGTGTTGGAAAGCGTCTGCGCCTCCACGCCCTGAGAGGCGTCAACGATAAGTATCGCGCCCTCGCAGGCGGCGAGAGAGCGGCTGACCTCATAATTGAAGTCCACATGACCCGGGGTGTCGATAAGGTTGAGCGTATAGTCGTGCCCGTCGGAAGCGGTGTACTTCAAGCCGACGGCACGCGCCTTGATGGTTATGCCGCGCTCGCGCTCAAGATCCATATTATCGAGTATCTGATCCTCCATTATGCGCTGCTCGACCGCGTTGCACTTTTCGATAAGACGGTCGGACAGGGTGGACTTGCCGTGGTCAATATGGGCGATGATTGAAAAATTACGTATATATTTCCGGTCGATCATAGACATATCTCCGCTGTAAAGATTGTTTGCTGATATTATATCCGTGAAACGCTTTTTTGTAAATAATAATTCGTTCTCCGAGCTTGAAAAAACATAAATAAAGTGGTAACATACGAATGTTATCAAAATAACACCTATGCCGTATTTTATTCAGGAGGAAGAAACAGATGTTCGAAAACCTTATTGAGATACTCAAGGCCGATTCCCGCAAGATCGTTTTCCCCGAAGGTCCCGACACACGTATCCTTGAAGCCGCCGCAAGGCTGAAAAAAGACGGTTTCCTGACTCCCGTGCTGATCGGCAATGTTGAGGAAGTCAAGGCTGCTGCCGCAAAGGGCGGATTTGACATTGACGGTCTGGACATCCTTGACCCCGCCACCAGCGAGCTGATGGAAAGCATGGTCGAGAAGATGGTAGAGCTTCGCAAGGGCAAGATGACTCCCGACGAATGCCGCGCAAACCTTCTCAAGAACAATTATTTCGGCACCATGCTTGTAAAGATGGGCTATGCCGACGCTCTTCTGGGCGGCGCCACCTACTCCACCGCAGACACCGTCCGCCCCGCTCTCCAGCTCGTCAAGACAAAGAAGGGCGCAAACCTTGTCAGCTCCTGCTTCGTTCTCGTTCGCGGTGAGGAAATGCTCGTCATGGGTGACTGCGCCATCAACATTTCCTATGAGGACAAGAAGGATAAGGAAGGCAATGTCGTTCTGACCGCCGCACAGCAGGTTGCAGAGGTCGCCGTTGAGACCGCAAAGACCGCAAAGGTCTTCGGCGTTGACCCCAAGGTCGCCATGCTGTCCTACTCCACCAAGGGCTCCGGCAAGGGCGCAGGCCCCGAAATGATGCGCGAGGCTACCGCCATCGTCAAGGAGACACATCCCGAGATCGCCATTGACGGCGAGATGCAGTTTGACGCTGCTGTTTCTCCCGTTGTCGGTCAGCTCAAGTTCCCCGGAAGCACCGTTGCGGGCTATGCCAACACCTTCATCTTCCCCGAAATTCAGTCCGGCAACATCGGCTACAAGATCGCCGCACGTTTAGGCGGCTTTGCCGCATACGGCCCCATTCTGCAGGGTCTGAACGCCCCCATCAACGACCTCTCCCGCGGCTGCAACGCCGAGGAGGTCTATCAGATGGCAATCATCACCGCAGCACTGAAATAAGAGAGTAAAGAGTTTAGAGTGGAGAGTGGAGATATTTCACTCTCCGCTTTTTTATTCTTGACGAATAATTATTTCGTAATTATAATATAATTATGTCGGAGATGGAAAATGCTTTTTTTAACATTTTCCATGAAAGGTAAGGAAAGAACTATGCAGGAAGAATATGATTTCTCAAACGCAAGGAAAAACCCCTATGCAAAGCTTTTGAAAAAACAGATAACCATAAATCTTGATGCAAACACGCTTGACTATTTCAAGGATCAGTCGGAAAACTGCGGAATACCGTATCAGACATTGATCAATCTGTATCTGAGAGACTGTGTTGCCAATAAAAGACATCTGGAAATGTCATGGAATTGACGGAAGGATGAGTAAATACGGAAAAAGAATACTATATGTCCCTTGCGCTTGCTCTGGCAAAGGAGGCAGCCTTGAACGGCGAAGTGCCGGTCGGGTGCGTGATCGTTGACGGTGACGGCAAAATCATCGGCAGAGGGCGAAACAGGAGAATTGAAAAGAATGACGCCACAGCCCATGCCGAAATGGAGGCTATACGTGAGGCTTCCGCCGCAAAAGGCGACTGGCGGCTTGATGACTGCACCATGTATGTGACCTTGGAGCCTTGCCCCATGTGCGCCGGCGCGATCATCATGAGCCGCATCCCCACGCTCGTTTTCGGGGCGCGGGAAAGCGTCACAGGCTCGGTCGGCAGCGTCATCGATCTTTTTGCCGAAAAATACGGTCACTCTCCGGCCGTTTATACGGGCGTACTCGGTGAGGAATGCTCGCAGACTTTGAAGGACTTTTTCAAGGGAAAAAGGTAATGTGCTCCCTCACGTTGCCGCAGGAGGGGGAAAATAAAATCCGGAGCACCTTTGATATGATCCCCCTAAAGTTGACCAAGGAAAAACGAAAGTCAACTATAGGGG
>JAUNND010000014.1 GCA_030531595.1 Eubacteriales bacterium
GGAATGAGGAAATAGGAATGAGGAATTAAGGAGCCGCTTCGCGGCATATTAAATTTTCATCAATATTCTATGCTTATACAAAAACCTTCTGATTACGGAAACTTTCTGTTTTTTGAGAAAAACAAGACAATTGAGGAAAATATGATTCGTCGGCATCAGCCGACACCACAATTCCTAATTCATAATTCCTCATTCCTAATTCACTTTATTTGTTCACAAATTTATGCTACAATCGACAAATACATACAAAAGGTGAGACACGGATGAAAGCTGTAATTGACATTGTTTTATTGATAATAATCGCCCTGTGCACATGGAACGGCTACAAGCGCGGACTTGTGGGCGGCTTTGCGGGCATACTCGCAATTATTGTGGCACTTCTGGGAGGCAGTTTGCTGTCCTCGGCGTATTCGCAGGAGGTCGTCCCCGCGCTTGAGCCGTTTGTGGACGGATATGTCGACTCACAGAAGAACAGACAGCTTATCCTTGATAATATGGGCTACGGTGACAGCGACCTGTCCCTTGCCGATATTCTTGAACAGGACAGCTCGCTGAAATATGACTATGCCTATGAAGCCATGCTCAGTGTGGGCGTTTACTCCGGTCAGGCGGTAAAGCTTGCGGATAAGGCCGTTACGCGCTCCAATGAGCTTGAGCTGACCATGCCCGAGGCGGTGATAAGTATAATATGCGAAACCGCCACATATGTTATCGGTCTTGCGCTGGCATTTCTGCTGATCCTCATTTTCCTTGTGGCAGTCGCCAATTTCGGCAATCTCTCTCTGCGCCTGCCGGGAATGGAAAATCTTGACGAGCTGGGCGGATGCGTCATCGGCTTCGTGAAGGGCTTCCTCTACTGCATTTTATTCTGCTGGCTTTTGAGCTTCCTCGGAATAATAATCGGCAAAACGACCATGGCACATACCACTTTGGGCAGATTTTTCCTCGCGTTCAGTTGGCTCACGGACGCATTAATGTAAATAAACCGTAGGGCGGGGGCTTGCTCCCGCCGAAAATAGGAGAATAATATGCAGCCTACACTATGTACCCGCTGTAAGAAAAACGTAGCGGTGGTATTCATTACAAAAATAGAAAACGGTCAGACCTTAAACGAGGGACTGTGCCTCAAATGTGCCCGCGAGCTTCATATAAAGCCGGTCGACGATGTGATAAGCAAGATGGGCATATCGGACGATGAGCTGGACAATCTCAGCGGCGACATGATGAACGCCATGAACGGCGTGGAGGAGCTTCTTTCGAGCGGCGGAGACGACGAAGACAGCGAGAACGACGACGGCAAGACCGCGACCTTCCCCTTTCTCAACCGTCTTTTCGGCGGCGGAGCTATGCCGCCTCCACCGGCTCAGCCGCAGACGCCGCCGGGCGATAAACCCAGAACAGAGCAGAAGGAGCCGCCCAGAGGAAAACGCAAATTCCTTGATAACTACTGCATCGATCTGACCAAACGTGCCGCAGAGGGCAAGCTCGACAACATGATCGGCCGTGAAGAGGAATTGGAACGTGTTATCCAGATCCTCAACCGCCGCCAGAAGAACAATCCCTGTCTGATCGGTGAACCCGGCGTGGGCAAGACCGCCATCGCCGAAGGACTTGCCCAGCGCATCGTCAAGGGACAGGTGCCATATAAGCTGCAGGATAAGCAGGTGTTTCTGCTTGACCTCACCGCTCTGGTAGCCGGAACCCAGTTTCGCGGGCAGTTTGAGAGCCGCATGAAGGGACTGATCGAGGAGATACGCCAGCAGGGGAATATCATTCTCGTCATTGACGAGGTGCACAACATAGTCGGCGCGGGTGACGCGGAGGGCAGCATGAACGCCGCCAATATCTTAAAGCCCGCTCTGTCACGCGGAGAAATTCAGGTCATCGGCGCGACGACCTTTACCGAGTACCGCAAGCACATAGAGAAGGACTCCGCGCTGGAGCGCCGCTTCCAGCCTGTCACCGTAAACGAGCCTTCGATAGACGACAGCATAAAGATAATCCGCGGCATTGCGCATTACTACGAGGAAGCCCACGGTGTGCATATTTCAGACGAGATGTGCCGCCAGGCGGTACTGATGAGCGAGAGATACATCACCGACCGCTTCCTGCCCGATAAGGCGATAGACCTTATTGACGAAGCCTGTTCCGATGTCAATCTCAAGGATAAGAACATCAACGAGCGCATGAGACTGACGCGGGAGCTTGATAATATCCGATTTGAGCAGAAGGGGCTTTCAGATGCACAGGACTCCGGCAAAATTCCGCCCGAGAAAATGGATGAACATTATGCCAGAGTCGCGGAGCTTCGCAGTAAGGAGCTGAAAACCGAACAGGCGCTGAAGAAGCTTGAAAAATTCGGCGCTCCCGAGCTGACTGCGGACAATCTTGCGAGAATCATAGAGCTTTGGACAAAAATTCCCGCATCCTCCATCCGTGAGGACGAGTTTGAGCGCCTTGCAAAGCTGGACGAGAGACTCAAGTCCCATGTTGTGGGACAGGATAAGGTCATTGACGCACTTTGCGCCGCGATAAAGCGCAGCCGCGTAGGACTGCAGGTAAAGCGCAAGCCGGTCAGTTTCATCTTTGTGGGCGGCACGGGCGTTGGCAAGACAGAGCTTGTAAAACGCCTTGCCTCAGACCTGTTTGACTCGCCGGAGTCACTTATACGACTTGATATGTCCGAGTTTATGGAGAAATTTGCCGTTTCCCGCATCATAGGTTCGCCTCCCGGCTATGTGGGCTATGACGAGGCGGGACAGCTCACCGAGAAGATACGCCGCAAGCCGTACTCTGTGGTACTGTTTGACGAGATAGAAAAAGCCCATCCCGATGTGATGAATATCCTCCTGCAGATCCTCGACGACGGACGCATTACGGACGCACAGGGGCGCACGGTGAACTTTGAAAACACCGTCATCATCATGACCACCAACGCCGGCAGCAACACGAAATCCGGCAGCGTGGGCTTCGGCGGCACTGTCAACGATCAGAGCCGTGAGCGTGCGATGAAGGCTCTCAATGAGTTCCTGCGTCCCGAGTTTATCAACCGTGTGGATGAGGTGCTGTGCTTCAATCAGCTCACGGAGGAGAATTTCCGCGCCATCGCCGCCATCATGCTCGGCGAGGTGCGCGATATCCTCTCAGAGCGCAACCAGCTCCTTGCATGGGATGAAAGCCTTATCGATCATCTTGTCAAAGAGGGCTACTCCACAACATACGGTGCACGAAATCTCAGACGCATTATCCAGAAGCAGATCGAGGACGTTATCGCGGAAAGAATTGTTGAAATGCGCGGCAGAAACATCCGCACGATAAGCCTTTCCGCATCCGATGGCAAGGTAAACGTCGAGATAGGGGAATGATATGGGTAAAATCGAAATAATCCGCGGAGACATCACAAATTCGGCAGTAGACGCGATCGTCAACGCCGCTAACTGCTCTCTTTTGGGCGGCGGCGGAGTGGACGGCGCGATCCACCGCGCCGCAGGCCGTGAGCTTTTGGAGGAATGCCGCACACTCCACGGCTGTGAGACCGGCAAGGCCAAGATCACGAAGGGCTATAAGCTCCCCGCAAAGTATGTGATCCACACCCCAGGCCCCATATGGCACGGCGGCAGAGGCGGCGAGGAAGAGCTTTTAGCCTCCTGTTACCGTTCCTGCCTCACGCTTGCTTCCGAAAACGGCTGTAAAACCGTGGATTTTCCGTCCATAAGCACAGGCGTCTATCATTTCCCGCTTGACAGAGCCACACGCATCGCCGTTTCAACGATAAAGGCATACCTTGACGGGCATGAGGAGATCGAGCGGGTACGTATGGTCTGCTTTGATGAGCGCACGAGAGAGCAGTATGCGCTGGTTCTCTCGGAGTACGGTGATTGAGAAGGTTTATGGAAAAGATACTGATGAGCGCCTGCCTTTACGGTATGGAGTGTAAATACTGCGGCGGAAGCAACGCCCTTCAGACTGACGTCCTGACCGCGCTGAAAGATAAATATGAGATCATAACCGTCTGCCCCGAGGTCGACGGCGGACTGAGTACCCCCAGACCGCCCGCCGAGAGGATAGGGGATAAGGTAATCAACATCGAAGGGCGGGACGTGACCGCAGAATACTTGCGCGGCGCCGGCATCGCCCTTGAAAAAGCAAAAGAGAATGACTGTAAAACAGCCATCCTCAAGGAGCTGAGTCCCTCCTGCGGAAGCGGGAAGATATATGACGGAACGTTTTCGCATACAGTTGTTGACGGAAACGGAGTGGCCGCAGGGCTGCTGAAGAAAAACGGAATAGAGGTTCTCGGCGAAAGCCGGATAAAAGAGCTGCTGTAAAAAAGGGTCGTAGCATTATGGCAATAATGCTGCGCCCCCTTTTTTGAGCGGTTTGTATTATTTTTTCTTTCCCTGTTTGACGGCGCCGGAGCGGTATGCCTCCAGCAGCATTTTCAGATCATCTATCTGTGCGGCGATATCCTTGCCGTCATCGGTGTCGGCGATCTTTACGCGGCGCTCAAAGGTCTTGAAAGGAATGAAACGGGAGTGCATATCGTGGTTATTGCACACCGCGTCCGTGATCGTCATGAACGGCTCATGCTCCGAAAGATACATCTGATGGGAGTTTGAAACGAGCGTATAGCCCGCAATGCCCGTGACGGACTGGTAGGCCTTGGACATACCGCCGTCTATGATGACGAGCTTTCCGTCCACCTTGATGGGACTTTCGCCCTTCTTTATTTTTACGGGGATATGACCGTTGACAATGACGGAGGTCTTTGCATCCATACCGAACTCTTCAAGTATTCTGTCTACATTTTCCGCAGAATAGGCAAGTGTGAAATACGGATCGGAGATCTCCTTGTGCGTGGCCTTGTCTTCAATAAAATATCTCTCAAAGGTCGCCATTTTGTTCTTGCCGAACAGCGGGGATTTCGGACCGCACCACAGATACCACATGAAATCACAGCCGGTGGTTTTTTCCTCGGAGCCGACATCGCCGTACTGCCCGTGGCGGGCGAGCTTTTCGCAGTGCTCTAAAAGCTTTTTGCCGGAATACTCCTTGCCGTTATGCTCAAACACGGAGAAGCTTCCGTCCTCCTCCATAGGTACACAGCCGTGGAACATAAGACACCCGTTGCAGCATCTGAACATGGAGCCCTTCTTGAACATGAAATCGATATGTCTCTGGAGCTTTTCGTTGTTGACAAACGCGCTTTGCAGACCGTCGATGATGTACTGCTCCTCCGATGTGAGAACGTAGGGACATTCGGGGTCTACCGTGGGGAAAAAGCTGTCCGTCAGAGGATATTCCGTGCCGTTTACCGTGACGGTCCTTCTTTCCGCGTCCATCTTGTCCAGCAGCAGACGGTCATTCATTTTGTATTCGGGATGGGCTGAGATATACTGTCCCTCTAATTTGAACTGAATGATGCTTATAGCCTTGTGCATCTTGGCGATAACGCTGTCACTGCGGTCGTAAGCGTCATCGGCGGAGCACTTGGGCATGAAGGCGGTACAGGGGTCATCCTTATATACGTCCATTGCGAACATGGACAGCGGGCGCATATTGATACCGTAGCCGCTTTCCAGAAAATCAAAGTTATTGTAGCGCAGGCAGATACGCACGGCGTTGGCTATGCAGGCCGAGTTGCCCGCCGCGGCACCCATCCAGAGCATATCGTGGTTGCCCCACTGGATATCGACATATCTCTGTTTTTCCAGCTCGTCCATGACAAGATGCGGATATTCGCCTCTGTCGTAGATGTCGCCGACGATGTGGAGCTTGTCGATAACGGTGTTCTGCACAAGGTGGCACATGGCTTTGATGAAGCTGTCGGCAGAGCCGGAGTCGATAATGGTATCTATTATCTGGCTGTAATATTCTTCCTTGTTGAAGTCCTTGCTGCCGGTGGTCATAAGCTCGTTTATGATATAGGCGTATTCCTCGGGCAGAGCCTTGCGGACCTTTGAGCGGGTGTATTTTGAGGTGACGATATTGCAGACAGAAATGAGACGTTTTAGAGTGATGGAGTACCACTCGCGGTCAACCGCTCCGTTTGATTTGAGGTCGCGCAGTTTAAGCTCGGGATAGTAAATGAGCGTGGCGAGTGTCTTTCTCTCGGAGGCGGAAACATAGTCCCCCAGAGCCTGATCGATCTTGCGCCGCACCGAGCCGGAGGCATTTCTGAGAATGTGGCGGAAGCCGTCATACTCGCCGTGAATATCGCTGATATAGTGCTCCGTTCCCTTGGGCAGGTTGAGTATCGCAGTGAGATTGATTATCTCTGTGCTGACCGACTGAACCGTAGGGTAGCTTCTGGACAGCGTTTTCAGATACTTCAAGGTGTTGGCATCAAATTCTATTTCGGTCATTACGGTTTCCTTTCTTATAAAAAAGAGTCATTGATGACGGTTGACAATGGCGTAAGGTTTTCGTTCGTAGGGCGGGGCCTTGAGTCCCGCCGAAAAGCTGGTAATACAACCGAGTAACGGCGGGACTCAAGGCCCCGCCCTACGGAACAGGTTTTTATGTCAAATTATAGGACTTAACCGTGTCGACAAAGGCACGGATATTCTTTTCGGGGGTGGCGGGAGGCAGAGCGCAGCCGGCGCCGATCACAAGGTTTCTGCCCTTAAAGGTGTCAAGCACGCGCTGAGTTTCATTCCGGATATCGTCCTCAGAGCCGAGGCAGAAAACGCCCGACGGGTCGATGATGCCGAAAACAGTACTTTTTCCGCTGAAAACTTCGGCGGCGCGGGTGATGTTTGTTTTATAGTCAAGCTCCACACCCGCAAAGCCTAATTGCGCAATATCCTCACATATCAGATCAAGGTTGCCGCAGATATGGATAAGAGAGGGGATGCCTTCATTTTTCAGTGTATCACTTAGCTTTTTGTGAAACGGAAAGGCAAATTTCCGATACATTTCGGGGCTAATGAGGTCGGGACCGCAGGAGCTGTCGCCAAAGCTCGTCATATCAGCACCGGCCTGATAGGTAAGTCTGTGAAGCTCTGTGTGAAAATCGGTGGCTTTGTCGATAAGCTCTGAAATATCGTCCTGTACATCCTCGTCTAAAAGGTCCATCATGAAATCCGCCATACCGTAGGCAAGCATCACGAGAGAAAAGCCCATCTGGTCGCAGTTGCCGCGAATGAACAGCTCCCCTCCGACGCGCTCACGTGAAAGACGCACAGACTCTAAAATAGTTTCAACTCTTTTGCTCTCATAGAGCCTTTTTTTGTCAAGTGCGCGGCGGATATCCTCAATGCTCATGCCGTTGCCGCTGTGTATCCTCGCGGGGGCGTTGTCGGGATAGTCCACCTTAACGCCGATGGCGTCAGCCTCAACGCAGGTGTC
This sequence comes from Eubacteriales bacterium, assembly GCA_030531595.1. Classification (GTDB taxonomy): domain Bacteria; phylum Bacillota; class Clostridia; order Oscillospirales; family Oscillospiraceae; genus Limivicinus. Next base: position 7,351 of record JAUNND010000014.1, read on the forward strand.
AACGTCTATCAGAATACCGTCAAGACCGTATTTTTCCGCATAGCGGATGTGTGAGTCCGAAATAAGCCGGGCACTCTCGCGGTAGCTTTTATGGTCGATGCCCGCTTCCTCAACGGCGCTCATAAAGCAGTGGAGCATCATCGGCACTCTGTCCGCCGTGCCGCCGTCAAGGACGCGTTTTGTTCTTTCATATCCGTTCATGGCTTCTCTCCCAGTATTGACACAACATTTCCGATATATGCCCCGTCTGTGACATTAAATCTGTCCTCCGGCGGGTAGAGACAGCCGCCGTAAAAGATGGAGCGGTTGTTGGCGGTCGAGGTATCGAACATCAGCCTGTGCGCCGCCATGTGTACCTGTGTGCAGCCGCTTTCCTCAACAAAGCGCCGGACATTGGCATTTGTCAGCCCCGCGCCGGGTAAAATTTCAATACGTCCCGCAGCATATTCTATCATAGCTTTCACGACCGGCGCGGCGTAGGAGACATCATAGCACTGGCCGCTTGTGAGCACTCGCGTTATTTTCAGCTCAATGAGCATATCGAGGGCTTCCTTCCAGTCGGGCACAACGTCAACAGCGCGGTGAAATACCGTCTGCAAGCCCTTTTCCCGGGCAATTTCGGCAATTATGCGGCTTCTCTCCATATCGACCGTGCCGTTTTCGCGGAGAAAGCCGAACACCAGACCGTCAGAGCCGTTAGCGACCATCGCCTTCGCGTCTTCGACGGCTACCTTGAACTCGGTATCGGTATAGCAGAAGCCGCCCTCACGGGGACGGATCATCGTCATGATCGGAAGTTCTGTCTCTCTTTTTGCAACTTTCAGAGAACCGAGAGTGGGGGTCAGACCGCCGTGAAAGAGGTTGGAGTTCAGCTCCACTCTGTCGGCGCCGGCCTTATATGCCTCGATCACGTCCTCCGCGCTTCCGCAGCAGACCTCTAATTTTACTTTTTCCATATTACAAACCTTTCGTTTTTTTGAAAAGCAGCGGCGGGAGACAAGCCCCCGCCCTACAAGATAGTATTTTATTAACCTTTGACGCCGCCGGCGGTCAGACCGCTGGTGAGGTGCTTTTCGATGCACATGAACAGAATTACAACGGGTATCGTTGCAAGCAGTGAGGACGCGAACAGATACTGCCACTCTATCATGTTGAATGAGCTGAACTGAGTTATACCCACGGTGATGGGGCGGTTCGTCGCGGTGGAAATGAGAATGGTGGATATGGTGTACTCGTTCCATGCGTTAATAAAGACGAAAATAAGAGTAGTCACGATACCGGGCGCCGCCATGGGGATAAGGATTTTAATAAGAGCCTGAACGGTATTGCATCCGTCTATCTTTGCCGCCTGCTCCATTTCAGCCGAGATCGAAACGAAGGTACCGCGCAGAAGCCATATTGCAAACGCCTGGTTGAACGCGGCGTTTATCAGCATCAGACCAAGAAGTGAGTCATTTAGCTTCAGTGCGCTCATGAGCTGTGCGATACCGATAAGCAGAACGACGGGGGAGAACATCTGCGACATGATGACGAAGCCCAGAAACGCGTTGCGCCCCTTGAACTTCATACGCGCCATGGCGTATGCCGCGGGAATGCCGCAGAGAAGGGCGATGACAGTTGCACCGCCGGCGATCAGAAGAGAGTTGAGCAGATACTTCGGTATGCCGCGTCCCATGATATATTTGAGGTTCTCAAAATGCCACTCTGTGGGGAAGATATGCAAAAAGTACATATCGTTCGCCTCGGCACTGGTGCGGAAACCGGTGACGAGCATGACATAGTAGGGGTAGAGGATGAATATGCACATCGCGATGACGAACGCATACAGCAGACCGCACATGAAGGACTGTCTGATAGTGCCGTGTCTTAAAGAGACAGCGGCAAGCATCATCGCAAAGGTACAGGGAAGAACGCCCCATGCGGCGTATGTATTCCTGAATGAAAGTCCGGCAAGTGCGCTTGCGATGTTGTCACCCGCCGTGCCGTCAAACAGGAAGGCATTGAGCAGGGCATAGAATTCCTCCGCGCCCTCGGTCATTGCTTCGCTTGTAAAGAGCTTGACCTGACGGGACAGCGCAAAGGTATTCGTCATGAAGAACACCGGCACGAGAAGCATTGCGATAAGTGCCAGATAAGCGGAGGCGGAGCGGAAAGAGGCAGAGCGGGCATCAAGGCGGTTATAGCTGTCGCCCATAGAGCCGACTATGCCCCCCAGAGCGCAGGCACAGGACAGAGCGGCGCAGAGAATAATTCCCAGCAGCAGCCACGAGGATGTTAGACCGGAGCCGAGAAACGACCAGCCGGATCTTGTAAAGCTGCTGTCAAGGGTGAAGGTGACCATAGAGGTCGTCTTGCCCTTGGAGTTCGTGCGCTCGATAACGCTTTCGTTGAGTGTGACTTCAATACCGTCTGCGCGGTATTCCTCAGCGACTGCCTCGACCTCGGCTTTTACCTCGACATACTTTTCATCGCCGACAAAGGTGTTGCCGGATTTTTTGGTGTAGATGCTCGATGTGAATTCATACGCGGGCAGACACAGCAGAGAGCAGATAAGGACAAACGCGAGGATGAGGACTATGACGGAGGTGCGGTTTTCCTTTATAATTACAGTACGTTCCTTCATTTAATTATCCTCCTTCCTCAGTACGCTTACCATATATATACCGGCGCAGAGACAGAGGATAAGGAAGCCTATGACCGAAAGCGCGGTCGCCGGTCCCTTCTGCCGTTCGTGGAACGAGAGCATATAGAGGTATGTTATCAGCGTGTCGGTCTTATGCACCGGCGCACCCTTCGTCATCGTGTAGACGATGGGGAAGGAGTTGAAGACGTAGATTATGTTCAGAACCGTGGACACCGTAAGGGAGGGCTTTACAAGGGGAATGGTGATGTTGAAAAGCTTGCTCCAGAAGCCCGCGCCGTCAATATCCGCCGCTTCGTAAAGTGAGCCGTCAATAGATTGCAGACCGGAGAGAACACAGAAGCATACAAAGGGGATAGTGACAAAGATACCCACGCCGCATTCCCATATAAACTCCACCTGATAGCTCATGCGCCAGTTAACGGCTTCCTTGATGATACCGAGGTTCAGGAGAACATTGTTCAGGTTGCCGTATTCGTACTTGATTATGTAGTTCCACACGGAGGCCTGAATGACAAGGGAGGTTGCCCACGGGAAGACAACGATGGCACGGGCTATCTTGCGACCGTGAAACTTCTGGTTGAGCACCATTGCGATAATGAAGCCGATCACGGTGGAGAGAATAACGACCGAGAGCACCCACCAGAGGGTATTGAGCATGACAGTCTTAAAAGCGGGCAGAGCTATCGCGTCACGGAAGTTCTGCAAACCCACAAAGCCGCCTGCGATACCCGCCTTGGATATCTCGCTGAATGCCAGCTTGAAAACGATGATGATCGGGAAAACGACAAATATCCCCATCAGAACGATACTCGGCAGCAGCCAGAGATAGGGGTAGGATTTTTTAAGAAGAGTGTTGTTGTTCAAGTGTTGACCCTCTTTCTTTATGATTTTCTCTTTTCAAAATACGTAATATCAATACCTGTCGGTAACTTGTAGGGCGGGGGCTTGCTCCCGCCGATTGGCTCCCTCCGTCCTTCGGGCACCTCCCTCAAAGAGGGAGGCAAGACCGCCATACAGTATAACACTAAAAGAATTATATACTTTGAAAAAGGAAGGGAGCCGGACCTGCGTCCGGCCCCCATAAAAGCGGATTTAAGTAATTAACTTACTTTACGAGAGTTGCCTGGAGTGCATCCAGCTCTGCCTGTGCATCGGCACCGTTGAGAACTGCCTGCTCAGCAGCGATAACGCCCTGCTTTACAGTGTCCCAGCCGTCCTTAGCGGTGGAGTAGAACTTAGCATTGTTCAGAACGCCGAGCCATGCTTCGAAGGAAGGATCGGACTCAACGAGTGCGCCGACAGCGGAGTCAACTGCGGGCAGGAAGCCTTCCATGGAGACCCAGCCGACATAGTTTTCGGGATCGTAGAAGAACTTGAGGAATGCTGCAACTGCTGCGTTGCGTGCTTCCTGATCTGCCTCTGCCTCGTCCTTGAAGACCATGATACGGTCCATAACGCCGACGGAGGAGGAGGTGCAGCCTTCGTTTGCGGGGATGTCTGCGGTTGCAAGCTCTACCTCGCCGCCCTTATCGGCAACGTAGGTGGGGAGCTGGTTGGGAGCAATGATCATTGCCAGCTTGCCTGCTGCGAACATATCCTGCAGGTCGTAACGGGTCTGGGTTGCGGGGTTGGGGTTGGTGAAGCCGTCGGCTACCATGCCGGTGATGAAGTTGACTGCTTCGACGTTAGCTGCGCTGTTGACAGCCCACTCGCCGTTCTCGTCAACGAAACCGCCGTTGTTGCCCCATGCGTAGTAAGCAAAGCAAGCCTGACCTTCGTCAGTGGTCATGTCAACGCCCCAGGGGTAAACTTCGCCGTTGTAGAAGTCAATGATAGCCTGAGAAGCATCCTCAAGCTCTGCCCAGGTGGTGGGAACTTCAATGCCGACTTCCTCAAACATTGCGGTGTTGTAGAACAGTGCGCGTGCGGATGCGAGGTCGGGAACTGCGTAGCAGACACCGTCAATGACGGACTGGTCGATGAAGGAGGGGAAGAAGTCTGCGAACAGATCCTCGGGGCAGTACTCGGAAACGGGCATCAGCAGACCTTCGTTTGCATAGTCTGCAAAGGTGTCGAGGTTGAGGATGTCAGGAGCCTGACCGGAAGCGATACGGGTATCGGCGACGGTCTTGAGGTCGTTCCAGGAGATAACCTCAAGGTTGAGCTTGATGCCGGGGTTTGCGGCCTCGAACTTCTCAACGAAGTTGGAGCCGTCCATGCCCTTGCCCAGGAACCATTCCTGAGTGTTGGGACCGTACTGAGCGATGATGACATCGAGGGTGTAGGTGTCATCAGCGAATGCGACTGTGCTCAGAGCGAATACCATCACGAGAGCCAGAAGCAGTGCCATGAACTTTTTCATTTGCTGTGTCTCCTTTTAAATTTAAATAATATTGAAAAGCATTTCTGCCTTTCTTCATGTTGATCGACCCGAAGCGGTCAAACAATATAATATTATATTTGACTCAATTTGTAAAGTATGTAAATCGTTTTTCGGAAAAAAGTATATAAAACGCCCTGTTTATTCTATGCCGCCCTCGCGTCTGACGATGGCATACATTTCCTCCCATTTGGCGTCCATGTCGTGCACCATCTTTATCTGCGTGCGGCAGCGGTCAAGGTTGTGTTCGGGGTAGTGGACGGAGAAGTAAACATCGCCGTTGAGGTAGTCTGTCAGAAAGCGCACGCCGCATTCAAGCGTCATCAGCTTTGCGCCCCACGGCAGACTCAGCTTTTCTTCCTCGGTCATACCGGCGCAGGAGCGTATAAAGCCGCGTGTAAAGACGGTGTAAAGACCGATATCCATGGACACTTTGCTCAGATCCTTCTCGTCCTCGGCTGCGGTCGCCGCACCGAAGCGTATGGAGTCGCCGAAATCGAACGCGGCAAGCCCCGGCATGACGGTGTCAAGGTCTATAACGCACAGTGCCTTTCTCGTCTTTGCGTCAAGCATGACGTTGTTGAGCTTTGTATCGTTGTGCGTTACGCGCAGAGGAAGAACGCCGCTTTCAAGCTGTTTCTGCAAGGTCGCGGCTTCGTTTTCATAGCTCAGATAGTCCTCAATTTCCGCCTGTACGGAGGCAGCGCGTCCGACGGCGTCCTTTTCGATGGCCTCATGAAACCTTCTGTATCTGTCGGGGGTGTTGTGGAAGTTGGGAATGATCTCATGGAGCGTTTTGGCGGGGAAGTCGGCAAGCTGCTTCTGAAATGTGCCGAAGGCAACGGCGCTCTGATAGAAGTCCTCCGCATTTTCGGGGGCTTGCAGGCAGAGACTGTCCTCTATGAAATCGTATACGCGCCAGCTTCCGCCGTCATCATCCGTGAAATAAGACCGGCCGTCGGTTGTTTCAATGAGATTGAGATACTGTCTCGGGTCGGAGCACTGCTTTGAAAGATGGGCGGTAACGGCGGAGATATTCTCCATAAGTCCCGCAACATCCGCAAAAACATTTGAGTTTATGCCCTGAAGTATATAACGCTTGCCGCTGTTACAGACAACGAGAAAGGTACGGTTGATATGTCCGAAGCCGTATGGCTCGCAGGAAATGATTTTGCCGTCGAGCTTAAAAAAAGACGCGGCATGAAGTGCAGTATTCATCAATGGACCTCCGCAATATGGAATATACTTCATTATACAGCTTTTTTCGGGAAATGAACAGCCCTTTGCAATAAAAAAACGTCCGTTTGACGGACGTTATGTAAACACCCTCGCGGGCGATGTATTTGGTCTGCCGCTTCGGATAGTCCATGGGTGGGCAGTAACCCTTACCTGAAAGCATTAACGACAGGCTCGAAAGCCATCATTAATATATATGACGGATGTTAAGAAGCTATGACGGATATTTCAAAATTTTATAAAACGTGGTATAATGAAAAAACAAAAAACGGGAGGTACAGAAAATGAACATCGATATTTTTCTCAGAAGCGTAATCGAACAGGACAGCGCACCGGTCGTACTGTGCGATCTCAGGCACACTGTCGTATATATGAACAGTGCCGCCGAGCAGAGGTATTCCTATGCGGGCGGCGCTGAACTGATCGGAAAAAGCCTCATGAACTGTCACAACGCGCATTCACGCGGCCTGATCGAAAAATGCATCGCGTGGTTCGAGGAAGATGTGACGCACAACAGCGTTTATGAGAGCTATAATCCCGATGAAAACAAGGATGTCTATATCGTTGCTCTGCGCGATGCCGACGGAAAGCTCATCGGCTATTACGAAAAGCATGAGTACAGAAATAAAGAGACGGACCGAACATACGGTTTTATGCCGGAAAAGTGAAATTATTCTGTCTCGGGAATTTTTAATTTAAGATAGTCGTTGATGATATCCATGACCGTATCGTCTTTGAGCACCATGGAGATCTCGATACGGCGGTTAGCGGCACGGCCTTCGACCGTGTCGTTTGTCTGCACGGGACGTGTCGCGCCGTAGCCCGCGGCGCAAAAGACGTCGGAATAGGGCGCGAGAACGCCGTATCCGTTATTGAGCAGATAACTGAGGACGGAATTTGCTCTGTCGGTGGCGAGTACGCGGTTTTCCTCGGCGCTGCCCGTGCTGTCGGTGTGACCGGAGATCACGATGCTCTCAACATAGCGGGAGTTTTCGTTGTCGGCGAGAAATTCGGAAAACACCGCGATAAGCTGATTGAGAAGCGGCTGGCTCTGCGGCTTTATCGCGCTTGAGCCGACATCGAAAAGTACGCTGTCCGAAAGGATGATATTGCCGTTGTCGCCGATGCTGACCTTGGAGGCGTCGCCCATGACCTCGGCGATCCTGTCGCGTATCTGTTCGAGGATGGAGACCCGAAGACCGGCAATTGTCTCCATCTGACTGCGCATGGCGGTCAGCTCATCGTTGGCGGCGGTGACATATTGCTTCTGCTGATCGATCAGCGCCTGCTGCTGCGCTATCTCGGCGGTCTGGCTGTCAAGACGGGACTGCTGAGCCTCTATCGCCGCCTTCTGTGTGGCTATTTCAAGCTCCTGCGCATCCAGCGTCAGCTTTGTGCTGTCAAGATCGGCTGTCACGACGGACAGCTCGTTTTCGGCTTCCTCAACATTGCGCAGCATGGCGGAAAGCTGAGTGCGGGAATTATCCAGCATCTTCTTGGTATCTTCCAGATTGTTGCCGGTGATGAGATTTTCTATGTAGGCGATAAGCATCAGGAAGAACAGAATAAGTGCCACGGCGGACATCATATCCGCGTAGGACGGCCAGAAGCCCTGCTCTCCGCCGGAAGAGGACACAAGGCCGTCTGTGCGGGAGGAAGAGGTTCTTCTCATTGCTTGATGCTCCTCTCAATATTACGTGTTGCTTCACGCATACCGCTGACCACGTCGCGCAGAGATACGTCCATACGTTCAACGGTGCCGCGCAGATTGTAGTTGAATTCGTTGAAGTCGCGCACGCCGTCGTTGAAGCTGCCGACCGTCTGATTGAATGCGCCGAGGTAGCTTTTCGTCAGCTCAAGGGTCTTGTTCATGTTGAGGGTGGCGTTGCTGAGAGTGCTCTCGATGCTGTCAGAGGCGTTGTTGAGAGCGTCCATCATCTGGCGGACAAGCTCATATTCGTCCTTTGCCGCAACGGTCTTCAGTCCGGGAGCCACATCGTGGTCGAGCCACAGCTCCATGGAGACCTCAAGACGGCTCCTTGCCGTCTCGGGGTTCACAACGGCCCTGAGAACAGTGAGAAGAATGGAGCAGGCGACACCCACCAGAGAGGTATAGAACGCAACGCCCATGCCGGACAGCGCGGACATCAGTCCGCCGCCGACGCTGTCAAGAACGCTCAGCCATTCGGAGGTATCGGAAAAGCCGATCAGCTCCGTCAGAGACTGAACGGAAAGGCTCAGACCGAGGAAAGTGCCGAACAGACCGAGAGTTACGAACAGGGATACGGCGTTGTTCAGAAATCTCTCGCAGGCGAGCAGACCGCCGAGACGTCTGCCTATGGCCTCGGTGATGATCGCGGGTGTGTTGACCTCGCTGCCGTGGTGCTTGTATGCCTCGGCGTACTCGGCCTTTACTCTGTGGAGAAATTCACTGCCGTTGCTGCCGTCGGAATTGACAAGGGCGGTCAGTCTTTTGTACCGTCCGCAGACATAGAACAGCAATATCAGAGCCAGGGCGAACAGCGCGACGATGATCGTGATAACGATGGTGCCCACTGCGGGCATATTACTCAGATTGCTCAATTTTTTATCCTCCGAATTATTTTTTTATTCAAATATGTCATTTACGTTTGTCCCGTTGACGAACTGGGTGTTTCCCTTGTTGACGAACAGGCGGCAGCATACCCCGGTGCTTGTTTTCATATCCACGCAGGAGACCGCGTCCGTGCGCCAGAAATAAAACTCTGTTTTCGCCGGTATTTTCACCGCGCCCTGATTGCCGCTGCCGGTGGCGGGATCGATGCTGACGGTGGATATCTCGTTTTTACTCGTTACAACGACGGTCGGATCGAGCAGAAAATATCCCTCGTCGCTTATCGGCATACCGTCGGCGCCGATGTGATAGGTCTTTACGCCGGGCTGCTCTCTTATGAGCGTGCACTTTGAGCCGAGCATGAAGCTTTCCGGATCGGTAAGTATAGGCTTGCCCTCGCAGTATCCGCTCCTTCCGGCACACTGAAGGCTCGTGTCATAAAGACCTCCGACAAAGGATGCGCCTGTACGGTCGATCCTGAACACGTTCACATAGCCGTAATCACTGAGGTTTTCGCCGTTGATCAGCAGATAATTCCTGCCGAGACCGGCATGGATGACGTAGCATTCGTAGCCTCTGAGACCGGTCTTGGTCGTGGTCTCATTGCCGTTGATGCTGATGGTCAGTACATCGGAATAGCCCAGCTTTTCGTTGTATGTGTCATATACGCTTATCCGGTCGCTGGCGCCGTTTAAGTCCAGATCGAAATTCAGACACTGACCGTCTACAAGAGGCACCGAATAGGCGCCGGGAACCTCCGCATAGTCCTGCACAAGTATCTCCGGATAGCTTTCATAGCGGAGAGATACGCTTAACACTCCCGCCGAAGCGTCCGCCAGCTCATAGGGGTTGAAATACAGGGTTATTCCCTGATAATCCACCGTCCATACGAACTGCGTGGGGTCTGCCATATATCGGTTGAGCGCGTTTATCAGATCATAAAACTCAACATCCGGGTATTTTGCCGGAAGCTCTGCTTCTATTATGTTGCGCAGTGCGGGAAGATCAGTCACGACATCGCGGATATCGAGCTGTCTGCCGGTAGCGGTGACGCGGTTGGAGCAGGAATAGGAGATATCCGTCATATCGCCGCCGGAGCTGACGGCGGATCTGTACAGGATGCTGACGGCGCGGCTGTCACAGCGCGGGAGAACAACGGAGGTAGAGCGCTGATAGCCGATAAAGTTTTCGCTGTCTGCAAGATAGCTCTGCTGTGCGGCGGCGCAGAGCTGTGAATACACGGTCTGGCCGTTCTGTATAAAGGAGCTGTTGATGCTGTTGAGTGCGTTGCTGAGAGCGGGATACTTCACACTGTCCTCGCTGTCGAGCCTGAGAACAGGATACTCAACGCGGCAGAGAAGCCTGTCACCCTCCATCTTCTCATAATACTGAATGTCCATAAAAAAGCGGAGAGCTTTCAGCGGCGCCGGCGTGGGCTCGGCTGACTGCGGGCGGGGCGTTTCCTCATTCAGCGGAACACTGTCGGTCTTCCCACAGCCGCAAAGCAGCAGAAATATCGTGAGAAATATAACGGAAAGTGTTTTTTTCATTTACACCTCCTGCGACTCTACAAAATATGTAAACCATTTTATCAGATTGTCTCCGAAAAATCCATAGTTTTTTTATGAACAAACGTATTTCCCCGGTTTCTCTCTGATGTCTGAAAATTAATCTTTCATTTTTGCTTTAATGCGTAGGGCGGGGGCTCTGCTCCCGCCGAAAAGCCGGATTTTTCGTGACGTTACGGCGGGAGCAGAGCCCCCGCCCTACGCATCGGAACTTATATTGTACGCTAAGCTGGCACCATTGTCTCAAAGAGAGCCGTCGGCAAGGTAGCAAAACTGCATATAAAAAGACGTTCTTATAACATGAAAAAGTTCCCATTTATATTTTCATTTTTTCGGGGGAACATTTTAAACCGGCCTCCGTCAAATCAGACACAGTCGGAAAACAGCGGAAAGCACAATTTTTGACGAAAGTTGTTGCCGATGCCGGATGATTGTGATATGATATATTTTGCAGTATTGTCAAATACCTCAACAGGAGGACAGAATAATGAAAAGCCTGACAAAAATTCTTACGATAGTGATGCTCATGTGCGCATTGACGGTGCTCGTCAGCGCCAACGCATGGGCAGAAGGTATGTATCCGAGCATTATCGGTACCGGCAGCGTAGTGGTTTCCACGACGGTTCCGACGTATAATAGCGCAGTCCCCACAAGCTCTGCATGGACAGTGGAGGAACACCACGCCATAAGCATCGCTTCATCAAATCTTGCGTCGGCAACCATAAATATTACCGAAAACCTTAACGCCGCGTACTCGGTTCAATGCGTTTATACATTTGACGGGGGGCATACAGAAACCGTCAGCGGTTCTATCAGTCAGACCGCAGCCAGCGTTTCGATTACGTCGCCGGACATTGGCCTTTCCGTTAGTGAAACGTATCAGCTTACCGCTGCCACAAATACCGGTAAACCGATAGAATGGAGCAGCAATAATCCCGACGCCGTATCTGTTTCAAACACCGGCCTTGTTACCGGTAAAAGTGAAGGCTCTGCTGTCATTACCGCATCTTCCTGCGGTGGCTCCGATTCACGAACCATCTATGTCACGGTTCCGACCCCCATTTCCGTGACCGGCGTAAACCTCAACTACTATGATCTGGAGCTTCCCGTAAATCACTGGGCTCAGCTCACCGCGACCGTTGTTCCCTCCAATGCAGATAATACGGCGGTAACATGGGATTCCAGTGATCCCAGCAAGGTTTCTGTCGATGCAAACGGCGTTATCAGACGTATTGCCGACGGCGAGGTTCAGATCACCGTAACGACCGCTGACGGAGGCAAAACAGCTGTTTGCAGCGTATCCTCCCCCGAGCCGACACCTGACCTGACGCTCAGTGAAAATTCCATTGACCTCACCAACGCCGCCAGACAGCTCAAGGTGTACTGCAACGACAGTGATGTTACCGATGCCTGTGAGTGGGCAAGCTACAATCCTTCCGTTGCCACTGTTTCCAAGGGCATTGTAACTCCCGTTGCCAACGGCTCCACAACGATATCCGCCAGATACAACGTGGGCAGCACAGATGAAACTCTCTACTGTTCCGTCAGCGTGAGCAAAACCACCGCTCCCCTCACACTCAGCTCCTATAATCTTACTCTCTCGTTCGGCGGCGGAAATGCCTTCCTGCAGCCCTATTATAACGGTGCACCCATTCCCGCAAGCAACTGCACATGGGAGACCTCCGATCCCAACAGAACCGTTATTTCCGTAAATCAGGGAACGATCACGCCGATCAGAGCCGGAACGGCGTCCGTCAGAGCCATATACCGCTTTAACGGCACTAACGTATATTCCGATTGGTGTACCGTGACCGTCGGCGGTACGACCTTCTTCACCATTACCGCCGTCAGCAACAACGCCACCTTCGACGGAGTCAACCCCCTGTACTTCGTGACATCCGCAGCCTACGATAAGAACGCATACCCCTCCGTGACGATCGTCGGCGCAAACAACGAATATTCCCGCAACCTCGTTTACGGCAGCGATTTCAGAGTCGACTGCAGCCCCGACGGGCATATGATGATCACCGTTAACCCCGTCACTCTGCACAATCTGCCGCAGTCCAACTTCCACAACATCGCCGTTTCCTACGGCGGACAGATCGCCTACGCCCGTTTCTGGCGTGCCGGCACGAGCTACAATGTCTACGGCGTGAGGACCGGCGACGATAACAACATCGCTCTCTGGAGCAGCCTTTGCCTGATAAGCTTTGCGGGAGCTGCCGCGATCGTTATTACAAAACGCAAGGACATTTTTGCAAAATAAGATAAGATAAACGGGCAGCGCCGAAAGGCGGTTCGCCATAAGGATTTACAGGTTTTGATCCGCCCTTTTCCGCCCATACTGCATAAAAAATTCCGGAAATACGACAGTATTCCCGGAATTTTATTATATTGTCTGGACGAAAAATGCCTGGCTCAAAACTGCTTCGCACCTGAAAAGCAGGATGTTTTTGGCAGGACAAGGTTCCTCGTCGCAGGAATACTTTTTGTATTTCAAGGCGATTTAACGCAGTACTGCCGAAAAAAGACGCTTTTCAGGCTGCAAATCCCTATGGTGAACCGCCTAAAGGCGCTGCCCGTTTGATATGCGGAAAAATCCGAAGCCGGTAAATCAGATGATGGTGAGGATATCCGCAAAACCGGTCATTTCGAAGACTTCCATGATGCTCTCGTTGACATTGCTGATCGTCATAGTGCCGACCTTGTTCATGGCCTTCTGTGCGGCGAGAAGAACGCGAAGTCCGGCAGAGGATATGTACTCAAGCTGAGTAAAATCAAACGCCAGTTCGCTGACACCGTCAAGGCTGACCTTGAGCTCTTTGTCCAGCTCGGGAGCGGTGATCGTGTCGAGACGGCCTACCAGAGCGATCGCAAGCTTGTTCCCGTCAAGATTTTTGATTATTTCCATTGAGATTTCCTCCGTAATTTTTATTTCATCCTTGTCATTATATACGCAAATCGAAAATTAGTAAAGTGTTTTTTTGAAAAATCCGAAGATTATGTGCAGTAATCCGGCGGAGGGAGAGGTCGTCTTGTGATGACGCTGCCCAGACAAAGGCACTTTCCGCGCTCCGAACGCGGTATCGTAATATTCAGCGCGGCGTTTTTCCGCTCCGGACACAGCAGATGCAATGTGCCCGAATAATCCTCGCACCATTGACGGCAGATGACCTTGCCCTCATACATGAATACACCCGGCTGAAACTCTTCGGGAAGAATTGAACGAGTTATGTAAACCATGTCGCCGCACCGGAAAAACGGTTCCATGGCGTCTTCTCCCAGAATGAGGCAGTAATCCGAGTCTTTCGGAGATTCGTCGCCTCTTGAAATGAACTCAAAACACTGTGTGTCAACTGTTCCCATGGCCGTCACCGCCTTTCGGTGATATAATATTTCAAAAGCCTTACGTTGTCAAATGTAAACTTTCCGTCAAAAGTCGGCGCTCGGTATTGGATTTTTTTCGAAAAGTGATATTATTGTTTTATTATTCTGATCTAAGAGGCACATAAATGATACTGTCCTTTTTGAGCGCTTCCGCTGTCATCGCCGCCGCGTCCGTCTTTGCTTTCAAGCTCGCGCTGTGGAAGGCGATCTTGATCTTTATATTCGGCCCTCCCGCTTTTACACTGCTCTATATGCTTTTTTTCACCGTTGTGAGCGCCTTTGTGGATAATACAAAACCGATAGAGCGTCAGAGCAGACTGTGCGCCCGGGGCGTTGTCGGAATATCCCGACTGGCTCTCGGCTGGTGCGGCGTGAAAACGCGCGTTGTCGGCATAGAGAAGCTTCCGGAGGGAGAGTGCTTCCAGCTCGTTGCAAATCATCGGTCGCTTTTTGATCCGCTGATCATTGTAAGGTGTCTGAAAAAATACAATGTCTCCTTCATCGGCAAGCCCTCGGCTCTGGCAATTCCGGTGATCGGGAAGATCGGCTACGGAGCGGGCTGTCTGCCGATAGACCGCGAAAATAACAGGAACGCGCTGAAAACGGTGGTCACTGCCATAAATTATGTGAAAACCGAAATCTGCTCGATGGCCGTATTTCCGGAGGGTACGCGAAACAAGACCGATGCTCCGCTCCTGCCCTTCCGCGCAGGCTGCTTCAAGATAGCGCAGAAAGCAAACGCTCCGCTCGTTATCGCCTGCATAAAAGGCTCACGCGATATAAGTAAAAATATGTTCCGCCGCAAAACGGAGACGGAGCTTGTGATCTTGGAGGTCATAAGCGCGGAGAAGAACGCCGCCATGAGCACCGCGCAGCTTGCCGATCACAGCAGCAGACTGATAGAAAAATGCTATACGGAGTAGTTTTAGTGCAGGGGGTTAAAGATGAAAAAGGTTGCGCTTGTTACGGGTTCCTCCCGCGGCATCGGCGCCGCGATCGCCGAAATTCTTGCCGAAAACGGATGGAGCGTGTGCATCAACTATATCGAACGTGAAGACAAAGCCGAAGAGCTGGCGGAAAAACTGCGCTCAAAGGGCTGTGAGGTCATGACATACCGCTGTGACGTGGCTGACGCGGACGGCGTTAAGGCGATGGTACGCGAGGTCGAAAAGCGGCTCGGATATGTGACGCTTCTCGTCAACAACGCGGGCATCGCAAAGCAGCAGCAGTTTCAGGACATCACTGCCGATGTATGGAAGCGCGTTTTTGAGGTCAATCTCGGCGGCTGCTTCAACTGCACGCAGGCTGTTATGCCCAATATGCTCCACGAGCACGCCGGCTGCATCATAAATATAAGCTCCATCTGGGGCAGCCACGGCGCATCCTGCGAGGTGACCTATTCCTCGACAAAGCACGCCATTATCGGTCTGACACGTTCTCTTGCCGCGGAGCTTGCCCCCACCGGCATTCGCGTCAACTGCGTCGCGCCCGGCGTTATCGATACGGACATGGTGCAGGTTTTGGGGCAGGAGACACTGGATATGCTCGCAAGGGAGTCTATCCCGCTCGGCAGACTCGGTACTCCGAGGGAGATCGCCGAGAGCGTTCTCTACCTTGCCGGAGCGACCTATACGACCGGTCAGGTGCTCGGCGTGGACGGAGGATTTATTATCTGATGAACTACGAAGGTCAGATCTGCCGCAGTCCCATGGAAAAGGGCAGCTTCATGCTGCCTGTGTCCGTGGGCTGTGCATACAATCAGTGCAGATTTTGTATGCTGTTCAAGCATCTCACCTACCGTCAGCTCCCGCTTGAGGAAATAAAGGCCGAAATCGACAGAGTGGCAAATCTCGGCGGCAGGCCCGAGCGCGTATTTTTAGGTGACGGCAGCGCCTTTTCCCTGCCGACGGAAAAGCTTATAACGATCCTTTCATGGCTCAGAGAGGCTTTCCCGGAATGTGCAGGCGTCTCGATGGACGCGACCGTGCAGAGCATCCTTTTCAAAAGCGAAAGTGAGCTGAAAGAGCTTCACTCACTCGGACTGACCGATCTCTATATCGGCGTAGAGTGCGCCGAGGAGGACATATTGCTCAAAATAAAAAAGGGAAATACGCTTGCCGAGGCGGAAAAGGCGATAGAAAAGCTGCACCGCTGCTCTGTCGGCTATGACGCGCATATCATGACCGGTATCTGCGGACACGGCAGAGGAGAAGAAAACGGGAAGGCACTGGCGGCGTTTTTCAACCGCACAAGACCTGTAAGGATATGCAATTTTTCACTCTTTCTCCATAAACGCGCACCGCTCTATGAGGATGTGCTAAACGGAAGCTTCCGACCGGCGGACGAGCGGGAAAATCTGCTCGAAGAGCTTAGGCTTCTTGAAAACCTGTCGGACTTTGGCGTACAGTATGACGGACTGCATGACTTTGTCCCGATCCGTGTCCGCGGCTTTCTGCCGAAGGATCGGGAAAAGCTGTGTGCGCAGCTCAGACAGGCCATTGAAAAATACGACGCTTCGCCGGAGACGATCCCGTACGCTGTTGTTGAATAAAAACCATTCTCCCATAAAGCTTTACGGGAGAATGGTTTTTTCGTTATTTTTCGGGAAAATCAAGGATCATGCACTCAAAGGGGCGAAGATCGTATTTCAGCGTAAAATCTCTGCCGTCACACTCGCCCTTTTGCGCCGTCAGCGGAGGGATGTCGCTCTGAGCGCCGGAGAGAGTGTCATAGGTGCTGAAAATGCGCTTATAGTAGCCCTCGACAGGCGCACCGACACAGTATCCGTCATACTGCATCGGTGAGAAGGAGCAGACCACGAGCACGGCTTTCTCATAGTTCCACGGGTTGCGGCGGATGAAGCTTATGATATTTCTGTCGCTGTCGGTGCTGTTGATCCACTCAAAGGTCGCAGGATTTTTTGAGTCCGCATAAAGGCAGGCGCGGGTCCGATAGATATGCAGCAGCTTCCGGACACATTCAAGCACGGCGCGGTGGTCTTCCAGACTTGCAAGCTCCCAGCTTATCTGCCGCTTTTCGTCCCACTCTTTGTCATCCCCGAAATCCTGCCCCATGAAAAGGAGCTTCTTTCCGGGGTGCGTGAACTGATATGTATAGAGAGCCTTCAGGTTTGCAAACTGCTCGGGCCGTCCTGCCGGTGCTTTCAGAAGCATCGGTTTTTTCAGATGCACGACCTCGTCGTGGCTGAGAACGAGTACATAGTTTTCAAAAAACGCATAGTCGGGGGAGTGAGTGAGCTCCGTGTGATCCCAGTGACGGTATATTGAGTCTGTACCGATATATTTGAGCGTGTCGTTCATCCAGCCCATATTCCACTTGTAATTAAAGCCGATGCCGCCGTTTTTCACATCCTCGGTTATCCCGGGCATAATGGAGGAATCCTCGGCAATGATGAACGCCCCCTCCATACGCACCTTCCGGTTGAGCTGACGCAGGAAGGCGATGCTGTCAAGGTTTTCGGTGCCGCCGTATCTGTTCAGCCTTCCCTCCGGACGGCCGAAGCCGGTATGCAGCATGGAAGCCACAGCGTCCACGCGCAGAGCGTCGATATGAAATTCTCTTATCCAGTATATCGCACCGGAGATAAGAAAGCTTCTGACCTCATTTCTGGCGTGGTTGAAGGCCATCGTGCCCCATTCCGGATATTCCGCAAGCAGCGGATCGGGAGACTCGTACAGTGCCGAGCCGTCAAAGCATCTGAGACCGAAGCTGTCCTTCGGAAAATGAGCGGGCACCCAGTCGAGGATGACGCCGATGCCGCATCGGTGCATTTTATCGACAAAATAGCGGAAATCGTCGGGTCTGCCGTAGCGGCTGGTGGGTGCATAGAAGCCTGTTACCTGATAGCCCCATGAACCGTCAAACGGATGCTCACAGATACCGATCAGCTCGACATGGGTATAGCCCATGTATGTCACATACTCCGCAAGCTGGTCGGCGAGAGTGCGGTAATCAAGAAAACCGTCACTGTTTAAGGAAAAGTCCTTTTTCCACGAGCCGAGGTGGACTTCATATATCGCCATCGGCTTTTGCAGAGAGCTTTCGCCGCTGTGCCCCTCCCATGCGCCGTCGCCCCATTCATAACCACCGAGAGAGCATACAATGGAACAGTTGGACGGACGCAGTTCGCTGTAAAATGCGTAAGGGTCGGCTTTCCAGCGCTTTTCCCCGTCACAGCCCTCCACTAAAAAACGGTACAGCTCGCCGGCACGCATATGGGGAACGAAGCTCTCCCATATACCGCCCTCGCCTTTTTGCATTGCGCCCTTATCACCTGTCCAGTCGGTCCTTTCACACAGGACAGAGCAGCTTTTCGCGTTCGGCGCCCACAGCGCGAAGTGAACGCCGCTCACGCCGTTTTCGCGCCTTAAATGTGCGCCCATGAATTTGTAGGCGCTGCAGCTCGTTCCGGAACTGAATTTTTTGCGTTCGGCCTGCGTAATGGCGAATGACATTTCAACGTCCTCCCTTATGGATAGTGCACAATTTCACATTATGATTATACCATGTTTCGGCAGCCGATTAAAGAGAAATATTGCCTCTTTCCGATAAAAATGCTATAATCAATAAAAAAGGAGGTCAGGTGCGATGAAAACTCTCATTGAGCTTTATGATGAAAGACCTTTGGAAAATGTTATGAGCACGGAAATGTTCCTGCCGGAAAAGACCGTGTTTATCTGCGACAGGCAGACGGCAGCGAATACAAAGCTGCATAAAAAGCTGAAGGAATATTTCAGAAGCCGGAATATTGACTCCGAACTGATCTTCATGGAGGCAAGTCACTATTCCGCCGCGTCCATACTGAAAACTCTGAAGATCGCCGTATCGACATACCCCGATTGCGTACTCGACATATCGGGCGGCACCGACGATACGCTTTTCGCCGCCGGTCGGCTGTGCGGTGAGAAGGATATCCCCGTTATAACCTATTCCCGAAAAAGAAACCGCTATTTCAGCATCAATAACGCCGCCTTTGCCGACAATTTAGAGTGCACCCTCAACTACCGCACCTGTGACTTTTTCCGTATGGCGGGGGGCGAAATGCGTCAGGGCAGAGTGGACAACGGCATACTCAACGGATATTTTGACATTATCGACCCGTATTTTCGCATTTTCCTCGACAACCGTCGGAAATGGGGCGACATTACGGCATATTTTCAGCGTGCATCACAGCTCCCGCGCGACAGGGAGATCACAATGGATGTCTGCGCGGACTTTACTGTCAAGGGTGACAGAGGCCGAAGGATCGAAGCGCCTGTCGACGCGCTGAAAAGCTTTGAAAAGATCGGCATGATATACGATCTCCGAATTACGGATAAGGTCTGCTTTACGTTCCGGGACAAACAGTGCCGCACATGGCTGCGCGATGTGGGCAGCGTGCTGGAGATATACATATATAAGCTGTGCGTTGAATGCGGGCTTTATAATGATGTGCATACCAGCGTGGTGGTCGACTGGGAAAAGGGCGTCAGGACCGACAGCGTTACAAATGAGATCGACGTTATGGCGGTCAGGGGAGTTTTGCCGGTGTTCATAAGCTGCAAGACCTGTCCGGTGAGTACGGAGGCTCTCAATGAGCTTGCCATACTGCGCGACCGCTTCGGCGGCAAGGGCGCACGCGCCGCCATCGTCACCACCGAAAACGGCACCGCCGTCATGCGCAACCGCGCCCACGAGCTGGATATTGACGTTATTGAATTGCAGGACTTTACGCGCGGAAACGTGAAAAAACGCATCGAGTCGATCGTCAGAAGCCGGTGAAAAAGAGCGAAAACCGCCACTCGGCAAAGCAATGTCATTAAGTTAAGAAAAACGTGTCTGTAGGGCGGGGGCTCTGCTCCCGCCGAAACATCTGATACGCTGCTTGTCTGCGGAGGGAGACAGCCAGCGCCCTACGGTGAAAAATCATTAACTAAATGACATTGCTCGGCAAAGTGAAGGTTTTCTAAACATTTTTTTAGAAGATTAAAACACTGCTGAGGGTCACAAACCGCTGACGATTATGTGATACTCTTTTCATTTTTATTGAACCACATCAGTGCCGATCGTAGCGCAAAAAACTTTGTTTAAAAAGCTTGACAAACAGCAAAAAAAGCTTATAATTATTGAGCCTGTAAATTTTGAGACAGGCTTCCTTGCTCCCGACTGACGGGGGCCATTAGACCAGAAGGAGGTGCAATTATGGCAAAAGCAAGTGAGAAGTACGAAGTAATGTACATTATCAATCCCAACTTCACTGAGGAAGAGACCGCAGCGATAGTTGAGAAGTTCAAGGCACTTGTTGAGGCAAACGGTACTCTTGATGAGCTGGAGGAGATGGGTAAGCGCAAATTGGCTTACGAGATCAACTACATTTCCGAGGGTTACTACGTGCTGATGAAGTTCACCAGCGGCGCGGAACTGCCCGCAGAGCTTGACCGTGTTCTCGGCATTACCGACGGCATTCTGCGTCGTCTGATTACCCTGCGTGCAGAGTAAGGAGACGTACAATGCTCAATCACATTGTCATCATGGGTCGCCTGACCCGTGACCCCGAAATCAGATATACCCAGAGTCAGATTCCCGTTGCTTCCTTTACCGTCGCGGTAGACCGCGATTTCGGCGCAAAAGACGGCGGCGAGAAGCAGACCGACTTTATCAACTGTGTTGCGTGGCGTTCCACCGCGGATTTCGTCAGCAAGTATTTCCACAAGGGCAGCATGGCCGTTGTATCCGGTCGTCTCCAGATACGTCAGTATCAGGACCGTGAGGGCAACAACCGCACCGCTGCAGAGGTAGTTGCCGACAATATCTATTTTGGCGAGTCCAAGCGCGACAGCAGTAATTCCGGCAGTTACAACAGCGGCAGTTATGCCCAGCCCACCTACCAGCAGCCGTCCTACGGCTATGACAACGCCCCCAAGAGCGCAGCTCCCACCGGCGGCTTTGCCGAAATAGACGACGGCGACGGCGAACTGCCTTTCTAAAATAATTATAGGAGGATACAGCTTTGGCTTTCGATAAGAACAATCCCAAGAACCGCAAGCGCAGAAAAGTATGCCAGTTCTGTGTTGATAAGGCAACCTCTATCGACTATAAGGACACTGCAAAGCTCCGCCGCTATGTCTCCGAGCGCAGCAAGATCCTGCCTCGCCGCACCACCGGTGTTTGCGCTATGCATCAGCGTCAGCTCACCGAGGCTATCAAGAGAGCCCGTCAGATCGCTCTCATGCCCTACGTGACCGACTGATCTTCAAAATGAACCATCCGACATTCATTTCGAATGTCGGATTTTTTGTTCGGAGAAGCGTTAATAAAATATTTCCATCTATTAAAAAACTGTTGTATTTTTGTTCATTACAATTTCATAATTGGCAGATATATTATACACATAAAAAGAGATGCAGACAGCATCCCGCATGAAGAAAGAAGCATGATATATGAGCGAATTTGAATTTGACAATTCCGGAAATGCTGACGCTTCTGCCGGTATCAACGATTCCCCGAATGACTTTGAACCCTCTTTTCCGACCGACAGCGGCGAGGACCGTTACGGACGCGCTTACAGAGAGGATGTCTACTCCGATGCGCACTATGTTCCCAAGAATGAGAGCACCGTGCCTCCGAGATACTATACGCCCCCCGAGACAAAGGCAAAAGAGTCTAAGCCCCGGGAGAAAAAGGGCGCCGGCAGGTGGGTCGCCGTAATTGCGGCCTGTCTTGTATGCGCCCTGCTTGGCGGTATCGGCGGTGCCGCCATCATCGAAAGCAATGTGGACGAGCGGATCGCCAATCTGGAAACGGCTCTGAGGGAGCAGCAGGAGAACAGAAGCGTTCTCACTCAGGCTCCGGCTGTTGTATACGATCCCGTTTCTCCCGCCGCATCGGGACTCAGCGCCGCGAGCATTTATGATATGGCATGCCGTCAGGTCGTCGGCATCACCTCCGAGATCACATACCAGAACTTTTTCGGCATGAACAGCTCCGCCGCCGTCAGCGGCTCCGGCTTTATCCTCACCTCGGACGGCTACGTCCTTACAAACTTCCACGTCATAGAGGACGCCTACCAGTCAAATGCCGAGATAAATGTGATGACCCACGACGGCACCAAGTATCCTGCCGCCATTGTCGGATTTGAGTCCGATAACGATATTGCCGTATTGAAGATCGAGGCGGAAGACCTTGACCCCGTCATTATCGGCGACAGTGACGCAATGAAGGTCGGTGATGTAGTATACGCCGTAGGCAACCCCCTCGGCGAGCTTGAGTTCTCCATGTCTACCGGCCATGTCAGCGCAAAGGACAGACAGATCGGCGAGAGCAGAACGGCTGACTACATCAATATGTTCCAGCTTGATGCGGCTGTCAATTCCGGCAACTCCGGCGGTCCCGTATATAACGACCAGGGGCAGGTCGTCGGTGTTGTCACCGCAAAGTATTCCAGCAGCGGCGTGGAGGGGCTCGGATTTGCGATCCCCATCAAGGATGCCGCAGATATAGCGAACGATCTTATCACCAAGGGTTATGTCACGGGAAAGGCATACCTCGGCATATCCATAAGAAATGACTACACCTCCATGTATGCCCAGTACTACGGCTGGCCGATGGGCGCAATGGTCGCCGAAGTCAGCGAGGATGGCTGTGCGGAAAAGGCCGGTATACAGGCCGGTGACATCATCACGAAGCTCGGCGATATTGAAGTCGAAAGCTATAATGATCTCAAATCGGCTCTCCGGAAATTCTCCGCAGGCGAGACTGCCGATGTGACCCTCTACCGCGCCGGCGAAGAGCTGACCGTTTCCGTCACCTTCGATGAGGCGCTCCCCGAAGAAGAAGCCGAAACTCAGCCTCAGACAAATCAGCAGCAGCAACAGTTCGGCTCACTCTATCCGTTCCAGATCCCGGGCTTCAGCTTTGACTTCGGCTAAACTGCTTATTTCTCTCCTAACCTCTCCTTTTTCTCCCAAACATCGAAGGACCTTCCGGAATACTCCGGAAGGTTCTTTGATTATTTTTATATTACCTATTACATTACATTATTACAGATTATTGAGATCTTCGAGGAACAGACTTGCCTCCGCGTCGGAGGGAATTAAATAGCCCGTTCTCGGTGAGACGGTGAAGGCGTCCACGGCGGGGCCGTCCATAAGGCAGGAACGTTTGAACTGCTGTGAGAAGTAGCGTTTGCAGTAGCTTTTCAGCCAGCGTTTCAGCTCCTCGTCGGTGAACTCGTCGCCGTATGCCGCCTTTGCCAGACGGAAGGTCTTGGAGGGCGTAAAGCCGCAGATGATGATCTTATGAGTGAAGAAGTCCTGCAATGAGTACGAGCCCACCGCGTCCTCGCTTTTCTGCTCTATTTGATCGTCGTGAATGGGCAGAAGCTCCGGCGTTACGGGGCAGTCGAGCACGTCCCACAGTGCCTTTGACAGTATTTCATTGTCGGCCGTCTGGGCGATATAGCGCACGGCGGCGCGGACCTGAGTTTTTGTAAGACCGAGGTTTACATCGTAGTTGCTCGTATGGTCGCCGTTGAAGGTGCACCAGCCGTCCACAAACTCGCTCAGATCCTCCGTGCCGACGTCCAGACCGTTGACCTTGTTGGCGATATCGAGCAGCACCATCGTTCTCATTCTCGCCTGTGCGTTCTCAAAGGCAACGGAATAGTCGTCGCGCTCGTGACCTATATCGTCAAAATGCTGATTGACGGATTTGCTTATATCAATGACCCGCACATCACAGCCGAGCTGTTCGGCAATCGTGACGGCGTTGTTCTTCGTGCGGGATGAGGTGCCGAAGCAGGGCATAGTGCAGGCTATGACGTTGGAAGCGGGCAGACCCATCTTCTTTACAGCCTTCGCCGCTATCATGACAGCCAGCGTTGAGTCCACACCGCCGGAGATACCGACGACACAGTGGTCAAGATTGGCGTACTCCATGCGCTTTACAAGCCCCGAGACCTGAATATCCGTCATTCTCTCGCAGTACGCGGGGATGTCCTCCGGCTTTGAGGGCAGATGCGGGAGCTTTGAAAAGGCACGTGTAAGCTCCGTTTCAACGCACTTTTCGCCCCATGTGACGATACAGTGTTCAGCCTCACAGCAGTCAAAATCACCGCTGTCACGGCGCAGATTTATCAGATATTCAACATCTATCTCACTTATTGCGAGTGAGTTTTCCTTCTCGTCTTGTGCAAGCACCGCGCCGTTTTCCGCGACAAGGCAGAGACCGGAATACACGTTGTCGGTGCTGCTCTCGCCCTTATTGGGGGCGGACATTATCATGCCGCATTTAAGCCGCTTTGACTGTGCGCGGATGTCAAGCACGGCGTTATCCGCGGAGCTGACGGTTTCGGGAAAGCCCGCAAGCTGTGCGATAACCGTCGCGCCCGCCTCGGCATGGCGCACGGAGGGCGGAGCTATTATATCCATATCCGCGCCTATCTCACAGCCGACGAAAAGATCGGGCAGAGCGGCACATTCAAAGAGCGTGTCGGGACAGACAAAGGACAGCTTACCTGCAAGCGTGACTTCCGTTTCGTCAGCGGAGGGCACGGCAAAGGCAGAGCCCTTTACGTTCTCTCTCGGCACTATCCCCAAAAGCTCACCGGCACAGACGGCGGCGGCGCAGGAATAGACCCTCGCGCCCACCGCAACTGGCAGACCGACAAAGACAAGCATATCGATACCGGCTGTGGCGGCAAGAATTTTTTCAAGAGCCTTTTCGCTTCCGTCAAGTATTACACGGTGAGTGATAAGGTCATAGCAGCGTCCCGTGAGGCTCAGCTCGGGAAAGACAAGGATCTTAACGCCCCTTCTGTCAGCCTCTTTGATACATTCGATTATTCTGTCGGCGTTATATCCGGCATCGGCGACCTTTATCACAGGCGAAGCCGCCGCGACCTTTATAAAACCATTTTTCATTATCAGAATTTAATGCGCTTTGCGATATAGCTCTTGACCTCGCTGACGGGAATACGGACCTGCTCCATACTGTCACGCTCGCGGACGGTGACGCAGTTATCCGCCTCGTCGGTCTCGGTGCCGACGGTGTTGAAGTCAAAGGTGATGCAGAAGGGAGTGCCGATCTCGTCCTCGCGGCGGTAACGCTTGCCGATGGAGCCGGTCTCGTCGTAATCGCACATAAACTCCTTGGAAAGCTCCCGATACAGCTCCATTGCGGGGCCGGTGAGAACTTCTTTCTTGGAGAGAGGCAGAATAGCGCACTTGTAGGGGGCGAGAGCCGGATGCAGATGCAAAACGGTACGGACATCATCGTTGCCCTTCTTGTCCTGCCCGACGACCTGCTCGTCGTATGCCTCGCACAGGAAGGCGAGAGCCACACGGTCACAGCCGAGAGAGGGCTCGATGACATAGGGCACATAGTGCTCGTTGGTGTCCTGGTCGAAGTAGGTCAGATCCTTGCCGGATTCCTCCATGTGTCTGCCGAGGTCAAAATCGGTACGGTCGGCAATGCCCCACAGCTCGCCCCAGTCGGTGAACGGGAAGGCGTATTCAATGTCGGTGGTGGCTCTGGAATAGAAAGCAAGCTCTGCCGGCTCATGGTCGCGCAGTCTCAGGTTTTCCTTCTTGATGCCGAGACTCAACAGCCAGTTGATGCAGTAGTCCTTCCAGTACGCAAACCACTCAAGGTCGGTGCCGGGCTTGCAGAAGAACTCGCACTCCATCTGCTCAAACTCACGGGTACGGAAAGTGAAGTTGCCCGGGGTTATCTCGTTGCGGAATGCCTTACCAACCTGACACACGCCGAAGGGCAGCTTTTTGCGCGTTGTGCGCTGGATATTGTTGAAGTTTACGAAAATGCCCTGTGCGGTCTCGGGACGGAGGTAGCATATAGATGAAGAATCCTCGGTGACACCGATGGAGGTCTTGAACATCAGGTTGAACTTGCGGATGGGGGTGAAATTGTGCTTGCCGCAGACGGGGCAGGTGATGTCCTCATGCTCTGCGATAAAAGCGTCCATCTCGTCAAAGTTCATTGCGTCAACATTGACTTCGGGGTGCTCTGCGCCGATGAGCTTGTCTGCGCGGTGACGGGCCTTGCAGGATTTGCAGTCAAGCAGAGGGTCGGAGAAGCTGGAAACGTGACCGGTGGTGACCCAAGTCTGAGGGTTCATGATGATGGCTGCGTCAAGCCCCACGTTGTAGGGGCTTTCCTGCACGAACTTCTTCATCCATGCCTTTTTGACATTGTTCTTAAACTCAACGCCGAGAGGACCGTAGTCCCAGGAGTTTGCAAGACCGCCGTAAATTTCGCTTCCGGCGTATACAAATCCGCGGTTTTTGCACAGTGCAACGACTTTGTCCATTTTGTTTTCTATGTTTGCCATATTTTACATCCTTTCCCACGGCTGGCAGCCGCAGAGATAATATTAATCGGATTTCCGATCTGGATTATTTTATCATATACAACAGAATATAGCAAGATATTATTATCGGCGGGGGCGGCGGGGGCGGTCATCGCGGCGAGTCATACTTGACAAAACGGAGAAAAGATACTAACATTTATATTGCGCCGCATCCCGTTTCTTTATACAGAATAAAGGGAGCGACAGCAGGAGGAATTGAATATGAGATCCACATCCGGTTCGCTGCGTCGGACGACAGAGCTTTCTGTTTTTTCCGCGCTTATCACGGTACTTGCCGTACTCGGTAATTTTGTGCGCTTCGGCCCGTTTCCCATCACGCTTGCGCTTGCACCGATCGTTATCGGCGCGGCTCTGAACGGACCGAGAGCCGGCGCTTTTCTGGGCGGAGTTTTCGGCGTCGTAACGCTGCTCATAGGTCTTCTGGGCTGGGACGGCGGAAGCGTCATGCTGCTTTTCGGAGCCTCGCCGGTCGTCCTTGTCGTCATGTGCATCGGAAAGGGAGTCCTGGCGGGCTTCCTTGCGGGTCTTGTCTATCGGGGCATTGAGAAGAAAAGCGCACTGACGGCTGTTATCCTTGCGGGCATAATCTGTCCCGTCGCCAATACCGGCACATTTCTTCTGACCATGCTCCTCGTTTACCGTGAGCTTCTGGCTCAGTGGGCAGGCGGCAGCGATGTGCTGACCTATGCACTCTTCGGACTCACCGGCATAAACTTTCTTGTGGAGCTGGGCGTCAACATGGTGCTCTCCTCGGGCATCACAACAATTATCCGTTACAGAAAGAAGGGCGCAATATGATACTTGCTCTTGACGTCGGCAATACGAACATCGTTGTAGGCTGCATTGAAAACGGAGAGATAAGGAATATTTTCCGCATCAGGACCGATGTAAACCAGACATATATTGAATATGCCGTAAAGCTCAGAGAAATTTTTGAGATATTGAAGGTCGATACCGACGCCTTCGAGGGCGCGATAGTCTCGTGTGTCGTACCGCCGGTGACGAAGTCCCTCACGGACGCCGTAAAGCTGCTGACCGGACTCGACTGCAAGGTAGTCGGCCCGGGCATGAAGACGGGGCTGAACGTCTGCATCGACGATCCCGGCACTCTGGCGGCGGATCTTGCCGTGGGCGCTGTGGCAGCGATCAACTGCTACGGTTCTCCCTGCATCATCGTCGACATGGGTACCGCCACGACCATCACTGTCGTTGACGGGAAAAACCGCTTCTTAGGCGGCGCGATCATGCCGGGCGTCAATCTCTCCTACTCTGCCCTTTCCAGCGGCACGAGCCTGCTGCCGCATATATCCATTGTTCCGCCGCCCAAGGCTGTCGGCAGCAACACCATTGACTGTATGCGCTCGGGCGCCGTTTTCGGAAACGCGGCTATGATAGACGGCATGATCGACCGTATGGAGGAAGAGCTCGGCGTGAAATGCAATCTCGTGGTCACCGGCGGACTTGCTTCAAGCGTCACAAAGTATTGCCGGCATGAGCTGATATGCGATGACGATCTGCTGCTCAAGGGTCTGTGGATACTCTATAACAAAAATAAGTAAAAAATGACGATCCCCCCTGTTTCCGCCCATGGAAACAAGGGGGATCGGATGCTTTTCTTTCAGTTGACCGCCTCGCCGTCATGGGACAGCAGCGACACGGAGGCAACGCCTTCAACGCCGGAGAGCTCTTCCACGAGGGAATTGCCGTACTTTCCGACGATAGGCAAAAGCGCCTTTTCCGCGGCGGTATCGGAGCAGTGCACGACAAGCAGCATCGGGGCGCGGACTGTGGGGATATTGCCGAGTATGATTATGACCGCCGCGACGATCACAGACAGATATATCGCCAGCCTTGTTATACCCGCGCCGCAGATGATGCCCACGCTTATCGACCAGTAGAGATACAGAAGGTCGACAGGGTCTTTGATGGCTGTACGAAATCGGACGATCGAGAGTGCACCGACCATACCCAAAGACACGACAAGGCTGTACTGAATGGTGATGATGATGCCGCAGGTGACGACTGCCACGCCCACAAGCGATACAGCAAGGCTTGCGGAAAAGAAAGAGCTTCTCGTCTGTATTCTGTATACGGCATAGATGCACAGACCAAGCACCAGACTTTTCAGCAGCATACCGAGAACATCGGCAGTGCTGTACATGGCGTTGAGCTCGCCGGACAGTGTCTTTATAAGCAGTTCCTTAATACCCATTTATTTCTCTCCCCGAAAAATCAAATTTTCTGCACAGGTAGTATTTTGAAAAAGCGGTCATCCTGAGATTTCTTATACTCAGCGCGTTTAGTATGAAGTCCGGAATGAACTCGTCGACCTCGGCATACAGAATCGTATCGCCCGCCGGTATAAACGCTTTGGCGGGTCTTGTGCGCTCTTTGTCGAAAAACCAGCTGTAATAATAGAGGTCGGCGGGGCATTCCTCACCGTCAAAATATGCCAGCGATACGCCGGTGTCCTTGTATGTGACGGAATGAAACGGCTCACAGTCGATCCAGATACGTCTGAAAAAGTCAAGACGCTGTGTAAGAAAAGCCTCAAGATGCTCCGTATCCGCGCTGCCGTCCGGCAATATCCAGCGTATGGCGTTCATGCGCCGTGAAGGAGAGAGCGTGTCAAGGCAGGTATTTACGGCAAGGAGCATTTTTTCCTCAAAATCGGGATATATCTCCTCCGCAAAAACCGAGCGGACATGATCGTAAAACTCTTTGTTTTGCATCAGCAGGTAAAACCACGGCGTCGGCTCGCCCAGGTAGTTGGTATCGCAGTTATAGTCAAGAAGATTGATGAGGTCTGTCTTTTCGGTACTTAAGGTACCGGAGGAATTGCCGGAGGAGCTGTCAAAATCCCATACGGGACCGGCATAGATAATATCACTGTCGCTCTTTATATAGAAATACTGGCTTGTCGTCCATGCGTCAAAGTCAGAGAACAGCTCCTCGATGATACCCATTTTCGCCCATGACTCGACGTCGATATATTTCTCAAGCTCGGAGAACGTGAAATCGGAACTGATACGCTCCTCAAAGCCGTCGACGATACGGACAAACCGCTGTGTCCAGCCGCCGTTGTTCGCTTCCGGCTCAAGTCTCACGAGCTGCTGACCATTTTCGGTTATATGCTCGTTCTCCCTGCCTGTCAGACGTATGCCGGCCTCCATTGTAAAAAGAATGCCGTCATCGCCTATATCAACGCGATCCCTGCCGCTCTGCGGTCTTTCGCAAAGAAGGTACGTGCCGTGGTACAGCCCGTCAAAATACACGTCGACGAAACGCGACTCCGGTGAGTATTCAAGACCGATCTGTGAGGCATAGTCATAGACGAGCTTGTTTCTGATCCCCGTCCGGTCGGCGGCGTTGGCAAGAATGACCCATTCGTCCGACTGCCCCATGCCGAAAAGATCCTCGGCAAACAATCAAAGCTCCCACGCTATACGCACGAAAACGAAGATATGCACTTACCGGCAGGGAAGGGTCTTGACCGTTCCGGGTCAGAATATATAAAACAGTAATATCGCTGTCTCAGCCGCGAGAAGTACCGAGAGAGCGGCGATGATAAAGGTACATTTTCGGCTTAGACCCGACAGCGGCGGCACATAGACCCCCGCTGCCTGTCTTGCTCTTTGCAGCAGCTCCTCCTGCGGCAGGGCGGAAGAGCTGAAATAATCGTCGCGCATGATGAAAATGACCTGTATGAAGATATCGTTTTTCGGTTTTATTACGATGACGTTATGTGTGCGCCCTCTGGGAATGTGCTGCCTTTCCGGCACTTTTTCGAGCTCCTCACGAAAAGAGAGGAGCTTCTTTTTTATGTTTTCGATCATACCCGTTCCTCCACTCTTACGGCAACCACCGTCATGTCGTCGTTCGCTCCGTAAAGCCGTTCCGCCTCCTTCAGTGTGGAGCGGGCCAGCGCCTTCATATCCTCGAAGCCTTTACCGAGAATGGCCTTGACCCACTCGTCCTCAAGCCCCGCGATCACCCCGTCGGAAGCGATGATCGCCGTGGAGCCGGGATGCAGATGCATACGCACAAGATCGGGCACGACGCCGTCGCTGCCGTTCATTCTGGACGAGAGCGGTTCACCGTTGATGCGGCTGACACTCTTCCCGTTCATCACATAGGAGGGCGCGGCGCCGTATTTGTAAAAGCAGGTGTCGCCCGTGAAGAGGTCAACGCACATCAGATCGACGGTCGCATAGCCCCAGCTGTCGTTGGAGCGCAATAGCATGACGGAATTGAGGATCTTCATCGCCACTGCCGGATCAACGCCCGAACGGAGAAACTTTTCAAGGATCTCCACCACCTGATTGGAGTCGCTTGCAGCCTCATCGCCCGTGCCCATGCCGTCGGAGAGGATCACACACAGCACTCCGGAGTCGGTCTTGAAGTAGGTGCCCTTATCGCCGCTGACACGCTCACCGCGCTTTTTCATCGCCGCGATTCCGACGGAAACGGCAAGCGGCTCAGCCTCTATGAGCGTCAGCTTCATGCTCCCTACGCCGCCCTCTGCCGGAACACACAGCTTTACCCCCGCAACGCCCGAAAGCTTTTCCAGTATTCCGTCGATCTTCAGTAGAGAATTGAGCTGCGGACTTTCAATGATCACCCTTGCCCGCCCTGCCGCGTCGCGGAAGACGGAGGTCTGCGCCTCAATATCCATGCTTTTAAGAAGCCTTGTCATTCTTCGCTCGGCAAGCGGATCGGAGCCGTTGACGCTGCCCAGCTCGTCCGCCACATGGGAGAGAATGTGCGCTATATCGCTGTATTGCGACCAGACTACATTGCGGTTTTCCTGCAGATGCGCCTTGAGCTGACGGCGGTAGGAGAAGGAGCGAAGCTCACCGTTTACCGCCGCGACGAAGCTTTCAAGATGCGTGCAGCTTTCGCGGAAATATCCGGGAAGGTCTGCCGATTCAAGGCTGCCTTTTTCGCTCATGGCCCGGGTGGCGTCGTTCATAGCCGAAAGGGTGTCCATAAAATCGCTGTTCCAGCAGCGGTTTTTGTTTTTGCATTCCGCGCAGACCATATCTGCGGCGCGGTCGAATACGGTGGCGATGTTCTCGTCGTTGAACGGCTCCTCCATATTCCGCCGCACAGTCTCGTAGAGTGTGCCGTAGGCCTGACTCAGATTTCTTACACGCCCTGCGGCAAAACGGCGCAGTCCCGCCTCTCCGCTGCCTTTTTCGACTGCCTGCAGCATCAGACCGACCCGGTTGAGCACTCTGTTCGGCAGAGCCATATATATTACCGAGGCACAGAAGTTTTCAAATAATGCGGTTATGTAAACCTCAGTATTCCATACACAGATAACGCTCAGAGTACCGGCGAGAATAAACGACAGTGTAAATATAACTTTTCCGCGCTTTCCGAAAGCGCCGGAGAGCAAGCCGGAGAAGGCGTAAGACATTGTATAAAAGGGAGAGCTGATGCGCGTGACATCCATCGCCATACCGAACACGGTGCCGACTGCCGCGCCGGTGAGCATCCCGCCGCGATAAGCCGAGGTCATCACGAGAAGAAGCGCAATCACGCGCCCCACTGAGACGGTTTTGAACAGCACCGCTCTCGCAAATGCCATCAGTGCACAGGCCGCCATGACAAGTACGGCGGTACTGTGCTTAAGCTCTTCGCCTTCGGTCATGCGGAGAGTATCCGTCAGAGCCTCACGGAAAAAATAAGCCCCGCCGAAGGCCATGACGGTCTCCGGAAAGATCTTTGCATATAAGGGCATAGCCTGTCCGAGCGCAGGATTGCCCAGAAGAGCGGTCACCGCCATGACGCAGGCGGAGGCGGCAGGCATGAAAAACTCATGCTTTGATATTTTCAGCTCCTGAAACACAAAGGAGATCGTGTACACGAGCACGGATGCCGCAACATAACGTATGCCCCATTCCAGTCCGCCGCTGAGAAGATAGCCAATAGCCGCTCCCAGCAGCGCGAAAACGCCCGTCAGTCCCGCCCCCGAGCACGCCACCATCGCCATACCCAGCGGTGCGCCGGTCTCCAGCACTCTCGCGCACGACATCCCCATGCCCAGCCCCATGTAGATCAGACATCGGAAAACGATGTAAAACCTTGCGTCAAGCTTTTTCGACATGTTTCCGCGCCCGAACGATCCGAATTTTCTCCGTCCCTCAAGCTCCATTTTGTGCCTCCCGTTTTCTTAAGTTGATATCAGTATAGTTTTGCAATTCGGAAAAGACTGTCACTCGGTGCTGTTGTAAATCAATTTATTTGCGGGAGAAATACGGAAACTCGCTGTTGATATGGTGCGTTTTTCGTGGTATAACCCGAGTTTGCCACTTGCAAAAATGAAAAAATCAAACTTTCAGAACTAAT
>JAUNND010000088.1 GCA_030531595.1 Eubacteriales bacterium
AATATCTTACCAATGTTCCGCTTGAAAAGGCGCGAAATGATTATATTGAAGAGCTTGTAAAAAACGGCTTCGGAGCAAGATCTGAGCTTATAAGCGTCATGAACGCCTGCGGACGTATCACCGCAAAAGCTGTCTACGCCCATATATGCGCCCCCCATTATGCCGCCAGCGCGATGGACGGCATAGCGGTGGATGCAAAAAACACCTTCGGCGCGACCGACACAACGCCGGTAACGCTCACCGGAGATAAGTTCACCGTTGTCGATACAGGAGACCCTATACCGGAGGGCTGTGACGCGGTTATCATGGTCGAGGATATCGTCCGAAACGATGACGAGAGCGTAACGTTACACGCCTCCGCCGCGCCGTGGCAGCATATCCGCCAGATAGGTGAGGACGTGTGCGCCGGTGAAATGATACTCGGCGCTCACATGAAGGTAACTCCCGCCTCTATCGGTGCCATGATAGCGGGCGGCGTACTTGAAATCGAGGTCGTAAAAAAGCCTCTTGTCGGTATAATTCCCACAGGGGACGAGATAATCGCACCGTGTACCGACCCGAAGCCCGGCGATATTCTTGAATTCAACTCCTCCATCTTCTCCTCGATGCTTGCCGAGTGGGGCGCGGACAGCAAAACATATCCGATAGTTCCCGATAAACAGGAGCTTATGGAGAACGCCGTTAAAACCGCGCTTGACGAGTGCGACATCGTTTTGCTCAACGCCGGTTCCTCAGCCGGTCGTGACGACTATTCATCAAAAATAATCGGAAAGCTCGGCAGAGTTCTGTATCACGGCATAGCCATGAAGCCCGGAAAACCGGCAATTCTGGGTATAAGCGGTTCCAAGCCTGTGCTGGGTGTCCCTGGCTACCCTGTTTCGGGCATAATCGTTATTGAGGAGCTTCTGCGCCCGCTTATAGAGCTGTGCACCGAAAACAAAACAGATACGCGACAGTGCGTAAACGCCGTTCTGACCCGCCCCGTTGTTTCGGGACTTAAATATCAGGAGTTTGTACGTGTGCGCATGGGCTACGTGGGCGATAAGCTCACCGCCTCGCCGTTAAGCCGCGGAAGCGGAGTCGTGTCCTCGTTTATGAAAGCGGACGGCATTATGGAGGTCTCACAGGGCTGTGAGGGCTATGAAGCGGGCGAAACGGTAAAAGTTAAGCTGTTAAACAGTGAAGAAAAGCTCAAAAACACCCTCGTTGTCATAGGAAGCCATGACCCGCTCTTGGATGAGCTTGCGGATATGATGCACACTGATAACCGCAGCGTTTATATGAGCTCGTCCCACGTCGGCTCGATGGGCGGAATTATGGCGATAAGGCGCGGCGAGGCTCACGCGGCGGGCTGTCATCTGCTGGATACCGAGAGCGGCGAATACAACCTCGCATTTATGAGAAAGTATTTCTCAAAGCATGATGTAAAGCTTGTACGCTGTGTAGGCCGTCAGCAGGGACTTATGCTTCAGAAAGGAAACCCGCTCAATATCGCTTCATTTGAAGATATAGTGAGAGTTGGTGTGCGTTATGTAAACCGTCAGAAGGGTTCGGGAACAAGAATACTCACCGATTTTCTGTGTAAAAAGTATGGTCTTGACATCGCATCGATCTATGGCTACGAGCGCGAAGAGCTGACGCATACCTCGGTGGCGGCACAGCTTGCCTCCGGCACGGCTGACGCGGGAATGGGAATATATTCGGCGGCAAAGCTTTATGACCTTGACTTTTTGCCGGTATGTATTGAGGAATACGACCTTATAATTCCCGACTACGCATGGGATACGCCTATGGTCAGACAGCTCATTGAGACAATGCAGAGCGATAAATTCAGAGAAAAAATACTTTCAATGGGCGGCTATACGATAGACGGCGCCGGAAGTATTATAGAATATTAATACGGAGAAACGCTATGCTGGATAATTTTGGACGAGAAATTACCTATATGCGTATGTCGGTCACGGAGCTGTGCAATCTTCGCTGCCGCTACTGTATGCCGGAGGACGGCGTATGCAAAAAAGCACATGAACAGATGCTCACTGAGGACGAGATGATAAACGCGGTAAGGGCCGCGTCATCACTCGGCGTGAAGAAGCTTCGCATTACCGGCGGTGAGCCGCTTGTCAAGAAGAATATCGTTTCCATCTGCGCCCGTTCAGCCGCAGTCAACGGAATAAACGAGGTATGCCTCACTACAAACGGCACACTTCTTCCCAAGCTTGCAAAACCGCTCAAGGATGCGGGAGTAAAAAGACTGAACATCAGCCTTGACACGCTCAGCGAGGAAAAATACCGCTACATAAGCCGCGTGGGCGAGCTGAAAGATGCTCTGACCGGCATTGAAACGGCACTTGAGACGGGCTTTGAGAAAATAAAGCTGAACGCGGTGCTGATCGGCGGGTTTAATGACTGTGAAATATCCGAGCTTGCCGCGCTTACGAAAAAATGGCCCGTGGATGTGCGCTTTATAGAGCTTATGCCGATGTACGACAGCGGCGATTTCGGCAGTGAGGCATTTATTCCCTATACCGTTGTTACCGACAGACTTCCCGAGCTTACAGAGCAGAATGCCGACGGCGGGGTTGCCAGACTTTACAGACTGCCCGACGCAAAGGGCAATATCGGGCTTATCAGTCCCGTGAGCGCACATTTCTGCGCACAGTGCAGCCGCATAAGACTGACGGCGGACGGCAAAATAAAACCGTGTCTGCATTCCGGGGCTGAGTATTCCGTAAAGGGGCTTGACCTTGAAGGCATGAGGACGCAGTTTGAAAGGGCTATACTCGCAAAACCCAAGTGGCACGGCGAGCTTGACGCTGTAAACCGCAGTCACGCGGGACGCAACATGAACGAGATAGGGGGATAAGAATGTCTGATTTTACGCATTTTAATGATCAGGGCAGGGCAAAAATGGTCGATGTGGGCGAAAAAAACGTATCACGCAGAACCGCAGTCGCCTCCGGCAGAGTGCTTGTAAATGAACATACCTTTGAGCTTATAAAGTCCGGCGGCATGAAAAAGGGCAATGTACTGACGGTGGCGCAGGTTGCGGGCGTGATGGGCGCGAAAAGAACGCCGGACATCATACCCATGTGTCACCCCATTCTGATAGACGGAATAGACCTTGAGCTGCACCTTGACGAGGTGAGAAAGAGCGTTGAGATAACGGCGCGCGTATCCTGCGGCGGCAGAACGGGCGTTGAGATGGAGGCACTGACAGCAGTCTCAACAGCGGCGTTGACTGTGTACGATATGTGCAAGGCAGTTCAGAAGGATATGGTGATTACGGATATCCGCCTTATGAGCAAGAGCGGCGGTGTTCACGGTGATTTTGTGCGGGAGGAAGAAGGTTGAAACTTTCTTTCAACCTTGATTATAAAAAGCCGCTTTTCTCGCCGCTTGCGCGGCAACCGAAAAGCATGGCACATTTTATGACCATTCCTTTTAGTGGTCAATTTGTGCCTTTAGTTATAAAGAAAGGAATGGTCATAAAAATGAGCTATTCATGTGCTGTTATCACGATAAGCGATAAGGGCTATCGGGGCGAGCGGGAGGACACAAGCGGTCCGGCTATCCGCGCTCTGGCTGAGGAAAAGGGCTTTGAGGTCGTATATACCTCCATAGTTCCGGATGAAGTGGAAATGATAAAAGGAGAGCTCATCAAATGCGCCGACGAGCTGAATATCTCCTTAGTGCTGACCACCGGCGGCACCGGCTTTTCACCGCGTGATATTACCCCCGAGGCGACACTTGCCGTTATAGAGCGTGAGACAAGGGGCATTCCCGAGGCAATGAGGGCTGAAAGCCTTAAGATCACGCCGCGAGGCTGTCTTTCAAGAAGCGTGGCGGGCATTCGCGCATCGACCTTGATAATCAATCTTCCGGGCAGCAAAAAAGCCGCGCTTGAAAATCTGAACGCTGTTCTTGACGCTGTGGAGCACGGTATGGATATGCTTGCCTCCTCCGGCTCAGCAGACTGTGCATCAGGTGAAAAGCCCGTATTAAAAAAAACCGCGCCCTCTATGGACGCGTGGTTAAAGGATGCTAAGAACAGTGAAAACGCGGATAAATGCGGAATGTTCCTGTTCCATAACGGTGTTGTCCGCGCAACGGCTAAAGCGGAGGTAAGAAACGGTGAAGAAAACGCACCTGCTGTCAGAGGCATGGTCTTTGACTATGACGAAAAAAAGGTCAGTGCCGCCGTTGAAAAGGCGCTGACAATGGAAGGTATCTATTATGCCCGTGTGTGGCTCAACAAGGGTGAACTCAGTGTTGGGGACAACATCATGCTCGTGCTCCTCGGCGGCGATACAAGACCCCACACCGTGGACGCGCTCAATGCCCTTGTCGGCGAGCTGAAGGAAAACTGTGTCACCGAAAAGGAAATCTATTGATACAGATAACTCTGATACGCTCTGCCGCATGGGAAAACGCAAGTGATCCCTGATTTTTCAAAGTTTTTTAATCGACTATTGTGTTTTTTATTGGAGAATCGATATGATAGAAGTACGTTTATTTGCCACGCTCCGCGCCGGTCGAGAAAAGATTTACCGCTTTGACGCTCCTGAGTTTGAAACCGCATCCGATATCTTGAAAAAGCTTGATATTCCCGAAAAGGAGGTCGCGATACTCCTTGTCAACGGCTTTCACAGCAAGCCGGACGCTGCTGTAAAGGACGGAGATATCCTCTCCCTCTTCCCGCCGGTTGCCGGAGGCTGAGAAATGGAAAAACGGTATATCCGAAGCATCGGGGCTCTGAGTGAAGCTGAGCTTCTGTTGCTGTGCGGAAAAAAGGTCTTTGTCGCCGGCTGCGGAGGACTCGGCGGACATATCATCGATATGCTGCTGCGTGTCGGCGTCGGTGAAATACACGTCTGCGACGGAGACTGCTTTGACGAGAGCAATCTCAACCGCCAGCTTCTTTCCGACGAAGATGTCATCGGAAAAAGCAAAGCGGAGACGGCGGCTTTATACGCCCGAAAGGTCAATTCGTCCGTCAGATTTATTTCA
The DNA here is from genome assembly GCA_030531595.1 of Eubacteriales bacterium. GTDB lineage: Bacteria > Bacillota > Clostridia > Oscillospirales > Oscillospiraceae > Limivicinus. The sequence continues at coordinate 5,011 of JAUNND010000088.1, forward strand.
GATAATGTTTTTCTGACCGAGGAAAACGCGGCTGCTTTAATAGAAGGCTGTGACGCCGTAATAGATGCGCTCGACAATATCGCAGGCCGCAAAATACTGAAAAGAGAATGTGACAAGCTTAATATTCCCTATATTTACGGCTCTGTAAGCCGCTGGGCAGCTCAGGCCGCCGTATCAATGCCCGGAGACGGTCTTATTGACGCCCTTTATCCGCAAACCGAAATAACCGTTGACAAAAGCATTCTCCCCTTTACCGCTGCTCTGTGCGCTTCCATGCAGACCTCGCTTTGCGTAAAGCTTCTCTGCGGTAAAAACGTTGAAGCGGGAAAGGTATGGTTCTTCGATATCGACGATATGGAGCTTGAAGCTTTTTCGGTCAGAACGTGATCTGTTATTACGGAGACAGAACAGATGAAAACGCTACCTTGATGATAAGCTCAATGTCAGAAGGGCAATCGTGCGCGGTAAAACCGAATATAGTGCATAATTAAAGCAGAGAGCCGGTCTGACCCTCTGCTTTATATTATCCGTTGAATTTTTCCTTATTTATCCACAATCCCAGCGCGGGATTGGGGATGTAGTAGACCTCCTCGCCGTCCACGGTGTTGTAGCCGTAACGGAGCTTTTCAGGGTCATATTTTTTTGCCGTTTCGTCATAGTCGGCGCTCTGGAAGCCCACGCCCTCAATTTCCTCGCGGGTGATGTTCTTCACGGCGTAGGTGATGGAGAAGCGGCCGTCGGACGAGCCGTGGATAAGGTGTGCCGCAGCGCCCATATTCTGCCGCAGATCCTCGTTTTCGGGTGCATTGAACAGCTCAAGGGTGTGCAGTCTGCCGCGATAGCCGTACTTTCTTATCAGCTCGTCGCACTTTGCGTCTTCGCCGAATTTGTCAACCCCGGGCGCAAGAATTATAAGCTCGCCGCCGTCGGCGATAGCCATTCTCGTGCGGTAAACGGCCTTGTTGCCGAGCCATGTGCTCTGAAATTCGGACGGGTCGAGATACACGACACACTTTTTGATCCCTGTCGGAACAAAGTCGATGTTCTTTTCCTGCGCAAGCTTTACAGCCTCAGTGAGACATTCTCTGCCCTCACCGATGAAAATACCGTGGGTCTTTATGTTTCCGGCGGGGGCTGTTGTCACGGTGAGCACAAACAGAATGGGACGCTTACTGAGAAAATGCTCCATGCCGTAGTCGAAGATTTTGCGCACGGGCGTATAGTCTTTGCCCATCATACGCTCCATGCCGTAGACCGCGCCGACCATGTGGGACTTGTTTATCATATCGCTTCCTCCCACGCCGACAAAGAGGTTCTTTGCATGGTTGGACATACCGATTACCTCGTGGGGAACTACCTGCCCGGGGGAGATAATGAGATCGTAGCTGTCGTCCATGACGCGGCGGTTTATCTCAACGGAAACGCTTTCATGCCACAGCCCCTCGGTTATTTCCTCTAAATACTCAGCCGGAACCTCGCCTATCTTTTCAACATCCGTGCGCCAGTTGTGGGGTATGAGCTTTTCATAGGGGATATCGCCGAACATTTTCTCCGACTGCTCCTTTGTGACGGGAACATGAGTGCCCAATGCGGGCATTATGTCAACCCCAACGCCCATATCGGTAAGCAGATGATAGTAGACATTCGTGATAAAACCGGCGTTGGAGTGGAAGCGGGTGAAATCGGGCGGAAGTATGAGGACCTTTTTAAGCTCTCTGCACTCAAGAGACTTTACAAGCTGCTGTTTTATCTCCTCGGCGGAAAGCCCGTCGGGAGTATCGGCAATTTTGAATATATCCATATCAGACTCCCGAA
>JAUNND010000015.1:0-3173 GCA_030531595.1 Eubacteriales bacterium
CGTTATTTGGGGGGGGGCCCACCCCCCCGCCCTACAGTGAAAAATCTTTAACTAAATGACATTGCCGAAAAAACGGGCTGCATTTAATATATCAGTTCAGAAAATCCTTGAGCTTCTTGGAGCGGCTGGGGTGGCGGAGCTTTCGCAGAGCTTTGGCCTCGATCTGGCGGATACGCTCACGGGTGACATTAAATTCCTTGCCGACCTCTTCAAGAGTACGGGTCTTCCCGTCAACGATACCGAAGCGCAGCTCCAGTACCTTTTTCTCACGCGGAGCGAGAGTGTCAAGGACTTCTTCGAGCTGCTCACGCAGAAGGGAGAAGGATGCGGCCTCTGACGGCTCGCTCGCTTCCTCGTCGGGGATAAAGTCGCCCAGATGGGAATCCTCTTCCTCACCAATAGGGGTCTCAAGGGAAACGGGCTCCTGTGCGATCTTCAGAATATCGCGCACCTTGTCAACGGGCATATCCATCTCGGTAGCGATCTCCTCGGCACTGGGGTCGTGTCCAAGCTCCTGCAGGAGCTGACGGGAGACGCGAATGGTCTTGTTGATGGTCTCGACCATGTGGACGGGAATGCGGATCGTGCGTGCCTGGTCGGCAATGGCGCGGGTGATCGCCTGTCTTATCCACCATGTGGCATAGGTGGAGAACTTGTAGCCCTTGGTATAGTCAAATTTTTCGACGGCTTTGATCAGACCCAGATTGCCCTCCTGAATGAGGTCAAGGAACAGCATCCCGCGCCCTACGTAGCGCTTTGCGATAGATACGACAAGACGGAGGTTGGCTTCGGTCATGCGGTGCTTTGCTTTCTCGTCGCCCTGTGCCATCTGTATGGCGAGAGTTGTCTCCTCATCCTGGGTGAGAAGAGGAACCTTGCCTATCTCCTTGAGGTACATACGCACGGGGTCGTCGGTGGAGAAGGTGTCGACCAGAGCGTCGGTATCGTTCAGCTCTTCCTCGGTGACCTCCTCAATGTTCTCAAGCTCTTCCACCTCGGGCAGAACGTCGTCAATGGGGGGCAGAACGTCAACAGCGGCGATATCAAGGTCAATGCCGTTGCTTTCAAGAATCTCATAGAATTTGGCTTCCGCCTCACTGTCGAGGTTGAGATCTTCCAGAATTTCCAGATCCTTCGGCGTCAGGCTGCCCTTTTTCTTGCCCTTTTCAAGGAGTTCTGCAAGGCGTTCTTCGGGGGTCTTTGTGTTTTCCGGCGCGGAGGCTTCTTTTTTTCTGGAGGACTTTTTTCGGGGCTTTTCGCTCTTGCTTTCGTCCTTTGCCTCGGCTTCTGCCAGAAAGGCGTCCGCCGCTTCCGTGAGCTCCTGTTCGTTATAGGTCATTTCTTCTGTCATATCTGTATCCCTCATTTTCTCGCCTTTTCATAGGCTGTATTTTGTTTTGACCGCATTATGGCCGCAAAGTCCGGCTTCGTGCCGGTTCTCTCTTTTTCCGAACGTATTCGGTCTATATAATCCGCAAGTGTCCTGCGGCTGTCGGAAAGTATCTCGGGTTTCTGAATGATACTCACAAGAAGGCTCATTTCCTGTGAGGACAATACCGGCGCAAGAGCCGACGTGTTTACGGCGCGATGCTCGCCGAGCAGAGCGCACACCTCGGTATAGATATGTGCAAGTACAGGCGATGTAAATTCCGACGGTTCCGGCAATGCTTGGACAAACAGCTCCGGCTCAAGATAGAGCAGCCGGATTATCCCCTCCTCTGCAACGGCAGAGGCCGGATTTTCGTATCGGAAGCTTTTTTCCGTCGGCTGGTTGAGATTTTCCGGCCGTGCGGATTTTTTTATCTCTCCCTTGTAGGCTTTTGACACGAGCCGTTTGTGCAGCCGTTCCGCTTCTTCGGCGATAACGTCGCCGTTGACGGAGGCAAGCTCCGCCACTCGCTTTGCATAGACCTGCCGTTCGGGCGCCCCGGGCAGACTTGCCACAAGCTCTGTGGCCTCTTTCAGAAACGCCACCCTGTACTCGTCCACCGACAGATCGTACTTATCCTTTATGCTTCTCAGCCGGTAATCCACCTGGTTTTCGGAGCCCTCCAGCAGATTTCGGAAAGCGTCCGCGCCCTTTGTCTTTATATACTCGTCCGGGTCCTTGGCTCCGCTCATGCGCAGTACCTTGACCTTCAGATCGAGCTTTTCCAGTATTCCGATGGCACGCTGAGAGGCTTTTATTCCCGCACTGTCGTTATCGTAGGCGATGATGACCTGATTTGTGTATCGGGAAATAATTCTCGCCTGCTCCTGCGTCAGCGATGTACCCAGCGACGCGACCGCCGAGTCAAAACCCGCCTGATGCAGCGAGACAACATCTATATTTCCCTCCGATAGAATTATATATCCGCTTTTTGATTTTTTAGCCAGATTTAATGCGAAAAGGTTGCGGCTTTTATTAAAAACGAGTGTTTCGGGGCTGTTGAGATACTTCGGCTCACCGTCGTCAAGTATTCTGCCGGAAAAGCCTATCACGTTCCCGCGCACGTCGATCACCGGAAACATCAGCCGATTTCTGAAAGCGTCATAAAACCCGCCGTTTTTGCCTCGCTTGACAAGTCCGGCGTCATACATTTCAAAGTCGGAATAGCCCTTCTCTTTCAGGGCTTTGATCATGGCATCCCACGTATTCGGCGCAAACCCGATGCCGAAATTCTTCGCCGTAACGGGACCGATCTGCCGTCGATCCATATAATCTCGGGCGATCGCACCGGCGGGAGTGGAGAGCTGTTCGTAGAAAAACCGCGCTGCGGTCTTGTTTATCTCGTACATTCGGGCGCGTTTTTTGCTTTCTCTGTCCTCCGATTGCTCGGGCATCGCCATACCCGCACGCTTTGCAAGCTTTTCGACCGCTTCGGGGAAGGAGATATTTTCGATCTCCATGACGAAATTGACCACGCCGCCGCCCTTGCCGCAGCCGAAGCAGTGGTATATCTGCCTGTCGGGAGAAACGGAGAAGGAGGGTGTTTTCTCGCTGTGGAACGGGCACAGACCGAACATATTCGCCCCGCCCCGACGGTTTAGCTGCACGTACTCGGAAACGACGCTGACAATGTCGTTTCGCTCGGTAAGCTCGGTCATGAAATTTTCCGGAAACGCCATTGCTTTGTCACTCCTTGCATACAGAATAAGAAGAAAGCTGACTTATGAGTGTGGAGTTTGGAGTG
>JAUNND010000015.1:3183-37625 GCA_030531595.1 Eubacteriales bacterium
ATAATCTTGCTTTTGTACAATAAAACAAATATTTCTGCAAGTTTAAGGCTTTTGTAAACTTAAAAAGTTTCTGAGGAGAATTCAAATCGCCGCGTCAGCGGCTCCATTAACTCCACACTCCACACTTCAAACTCCAAACTATTTCACCGTCCATGCGAACGGAATAAACTTTTCGCTGTATTTCTCCATAGCATAGCCGTCGGTCATGCCGGAGATATAATCGACCGCCGCTCTTTCAACACCGTCACGCTCGATAACTCCGCCGAAATCCTCGGGCAGCTCATCGAAATGCACGGTGTAATATTCATACAGCGCGGACATTATGCCCTCGACCTTGCTCTCTTCACTCTTGGCAATCGGATTTACATAGATGTCGGAATACATGAAGCTGTGGAAGAAATCAAAGGTCTGCTGCATTTTTTCGGACATTCTAAGCTGCCCGTCACGGCTGTTCAAAATAAGGTCGGTAATAAATGAATTAATTCTGCTGCTGTTGGTGTCTCCGCAGTTATGACGGATGATCTCCGGAACCTGTTCCGAGGTAAGGATACCGGCGCGGATGGAATCGTCAAGATCGTGATTTATGTACGCTATGCGGTCGCACAGTCTGACAAGGGTTGCCTCCGGCGTGTCGTCCGGCGCACCCTTGGTGTGATTTAAAATACCCATGCGGGTCTCGTAGCAGAGATTTAAGCCCTGCCCGTCACGTTCAAGCACATCCACAACGCGCAGACTCTGCTCATAATGCTTGAAGCCGCCGGAATATATCTTGTTCAACGCCCTCTCACCGGCGTGACCGAAGGGCGTGTGCCCCAAGTCGTGCCCCAGTGCGGCAGCCTCGGCCAGATCCTCGTTGAGCATCAGCGCACGGGCAACGGTTCTCGCCAGACGGCTGACCTCCAGGGTGTGGGTAAGGCGTGTGCGGTAATGGTCGCCCTCCGGCTGCAAAAACACCTGTGTCTTGTGCTTTAAGCGTCTGAAAGCTTTGGAGTGAGTTATGCGGTCAACATCGCGCTGAAAGCAGGTGCGGATGCTGCATTCTTCCTCCGGGTACAGCCTCCCGCGGGAGTTTTCCGACAGCATACCGTAAGGACCGACAATAAAATGCTCAAGCCTCTCGCGTTCCTCTCTGGGACATGACATAAATGAGCGCTCCTTTCCCTGTTTTCTCTTGCATTAGATATATACGACGCGAATTTGATTTTTCCCCTATGAATTTGAAATTATTAAAATTATTTCTTCGGCACAGCCTTGAAGCTCTCGCCGGTCACTTTTACGGTGACGCTTCCGGCGGTGACGTCAAAAATTTTTGCCTTGAAGTCCTCGATCATTTCCTCCGGCACAAGCACTTTGATCACGACAGCCGCGCCGTATTCCATATCGCCGACGATGCCGCCGGCGGCTGCTATCTCGTTTTTAAGCTTTTCCGCCTGCGAATAGGAGCAGGGGATGTCCGCCTCTATCCAGCGGCGCACGACCGATATGCCCGCCGCGTCAAGTGCGTCCTTCGCGCTTTTGGTATAGGCTCTTAACAGCCCGCCCGCGCCCAAAAGAATACCGCCGAAATAGCGCGTGACGACGCACACGACATTCGTCACACCCTCGCGGCGCATGACCTCCAGCATCGGTATTCCCGCCGTGCCCTGCGGCTCACCGTCGTCACTGTACCGCTCCGCGCCGTTTCGTATGATATAGCACCAGCAGTTATGGCGTGCGTCGTAGTATTTTTTCTTCATCTCGGCAATGAAGGCGCGTGCCTCGTCCTCTGTCTCGACACAGCGCAAATGACCTAAAAAGCTTGACCGCTTTTCAACATATTCACTCTCGCCTGCGCCTGTGGGGATGAGATACTCAGTCATCCTCCCATTCCTCCTTGGGTTCTTTATAGCCCGGGATAAACCTTTTCACTCTGCCGAATACCTCCGGCGTGACTATGACCTCGGCTTCAATGCCGGTGTCGGTATATTCCATATTAATAATGGAAGCTTCACGTTTTAAGGTGTCCACTATTCCCGCGTCGGTATAGGGGATGACAAGGTTGACATGATGGTGTCCTCTGTCGAGCATTTCCAGAAGCTTTTTTACAAGGACGTCCGCGCCCTCGCCGGTCTTTGCGGAAATGCAGACAATATCGTCGCCGTGGGGAAGTATGCCCATATACGCGTCGCACTTGTTGAAAAGACGGATACACGGAGTTGCCTCCGCGCCGAGCTGCCTTATCAGCTCGTCCACAACTCTCGCCTGCTCCTCCCATTCGGGATTTGAAATATCAATTACGTGCAGGAGAACATCCGCATAACTCAGCTCCTCAAGCGTCGCCTTGAAAGCCTCTATAAGATGGGTGGGCAGCTTGCGGATAAAGCCGACGGTATCGGAAAGCAGCACCTCCGTTGTCTCATTGAGCCTCAGTCGGCGGGTCGTCGTGTCGAGCGTATCAAAAAGCCTGTTGTTTGCCGGAATACTCTCGCCGGTGAGACAGTTTAAGAGAGTTGACTTGCCCGCGTTTGTATAGCCCACAAGCGCGACCACCGGCATGGAGTTTTTCTCTCTCAGCCTTCTCTGGGTGGAGCGCACCTTGCGGACTTGTGCGAGTTCTTCTTCTAATTTCTGTATCTTGCGGCGGATATGGCGGCGGTCGGTCTCAAGCTGAGTTTCGCCCGGACCTCTCGTACCGATAGGGGAGGAGCCGCCGGACGCTGTCTGACGCACAAGGTGCGACCACATACCCGTGAGCCTCGGCAGCAGATATTTGTACTGCGCCAGCTCGACCTGTAACTGACCTTCCTTTGTCTGCGCACGCTGAGCGAAAATATCTAAAATAAGCCCGCTTCTGTCCAGCACCTTGACGCCGAGATCCTCGGAGAGAACGCGCATCTGGGACGGCGACAGCTCATTGTCAAACACCGCCATATCGCACTCGTTTATCTCGATAAGCTCTTTAAGCTCCTGCACCTTGCCGTCACCGATGAAGCTTCTCGGGTCGGGCGTGGCGCGGTTTTGTATCAGCATGGCGACCGCTTCGCCGCCCGCTGTCTCAACGAGAGCCGCCAGTTCTTCCATGGAAATGTCCGTAGAGCGCTCATGCTCGTCAAAGCAGGCGGCGGAAAGCCCCGCAAGTACGGTGCGTTCCTTCTTTTTCAGGGTATTATCTATATAAATCAGTCCTTTTCGCAAACTTAATCAGTATATTATATCATAAAAGTCAATCCTTGAAAAGCATAAAAAATTAAAAAAATTTTAAACCGATTTCACAAAAGTAGTTGAAATATGTAAACCAAAGTGTTATTATGTAAATAAGATTATTTTCCAAGGAGCTTATCGAATTATGAAACGCGGATTTTTGAAAATAATAACTACGTTTTTATTACTGGCATTGTGTTTTTCTTTATCCGCTCCGGTTTATGCGGACTATACGAATGTCGAAAAGGTCAAAATAAAGAGCGGTGATATGCTTCAGACGCTGTGCCAGGCGCGGGGTTTAGACTACTACCGTGTAAAAGATACCATCATGCAGCTTAACGGCTTCACCAGTGCATCGCAGCTTGACAAGATCCGTGTCGGTGATACGATACTTCTCCCCGCAGCAGCCGGAACGGGAAGCTCCGCTTCTTCCGCAAACTCGCTGGCATATAAGGCTGCCATCGCCAGCACAGGCGTGACAAGCCAATCTGCGGCATATGCAGGGGATGCGGTATCCTATTATGTTGTCGTCTACACTCTCAGATACGGCGATACTCTCAATTCGATTTACAACTCCTGGGGGCTCAACTACAGCTCCTACGCTTCCATGATCTCAAAGCTGAATAACGCTGTCAATCTTGACGCGCTTTCGGAGGGACAGACACTGTTTCTCCCGGTTGCGAAAAGTATTGCCAATGTTCCGATCAGCTACACGATCTTTGAGCATACGGTCAGAGTCGGTGAGACAATGACTTCCATCTGCATGGAAAGAGGTATTGATCTGGGACAGTTCAGTTCAACGCTGCAGTTATTCAATCCCGGAATTGATTTCAACCGCATCAACGTCAATCAGAGAATATTTTATCCCGCAACAGGCGGTACAGCTCTCCCGGCCGCTTCTGCTGTGACTGTGCCTGCCGCCAATACTGCCGCAGTACAGCCTGCCGCCGGCGCTTCTCCCGCTGCCGCACAGAAGCTCCCCCCTCAAAATCCGGTATTGCAGAACATCAATGAGCTCTATGTCGGCTACGGTGTTGTCATCAGCAAAGGTGATTACCTCTGCGTAAGGCTGGAGACGGAAGGCTGCGACGTCTATCTCACATACACACCCTCTGTTCTGAACGGTTATACGCCGAGATCCGGCGACTATGCGAAATTGATCTTCACCCCCACCGATTTTCTGCTCGCCTCGGTCAGCTACGTTTACAATGTGTTTGAACAGTGATCAGACTGAATATATTAAAAAGGCTTCGGGAATTTCCGAAGCCTTTTTTATTAGGGCACCTCTAAAAATTCTCCTGTGCTCATCTTGCTTGACCTTTTTCCGTCATATTTCATAAAAATGCTCGGAAATACACAAAGTATTCCCTGCGCTTTTTATTTCATCTGCCGAAAAAATCTCTGCGCAATCTGAACACATCGAATTATTAGAGGTTGCCATTATTCAAAAAGGAAGCGGGCTTTTCTTTTTCGCCGCCTGAATTCCTCTTTTTTATCCACGAGGATTATATCCGTTCCCACGCGCACGATACTGCCCCAGGGCATTACCGTGTCATCCTCTCTGCCGAAAAGTCCGAACAGCTTTGCCCGTCCGGGCGTTATAACGGCTGTTATCTGCCCGCTTGCGTCATCATATTCGGCATCGCATACATAGCCCATGCGAAAGCCCGAATGTACGTCAATGACCTCCTTATAGCGCAGCTCGGAAAAATACCGGTTCATAAAAACCACCTCCGTACAGCATATACGGAGGCGGTTTCCTTTATTCTTCTTTTTTCTCCGGCTTTATCGAAACAAGAACTCTGTCAACGCGCCTGCCGTCCATTTCAAGGACGGTGACGGTGAAGTTTTCGTATTCAAAGCTGTCTCCCGCCTTGGGGTAGCCGCCGAACATCTCCATCGTCCAGCCGCCGACGGTGCTGCTGTCGGCGTCAAAGTCATCCTCGCGGATGCCGACGACTTCAAGAAAGTCGGAAATGACCATGTCGCCGTCAAGCTCAAATTCGCCCTCGGTGCGCTGTACAAGCTCCTGCTCGACCTCGTCGCTCTCGTCCCAGATATCGCCTACGATCTGCTCAAGCACGTCTTCCATGGACACAACGCCGGTCGTGCCGCCGTATTCGTCCGAGACGATCGCCAGATGCTGCTTTGCGCGGCGGAGCTGATTGAGCACCTCGGGGAGCTTTGTGGTCTTGTAGACATAGCAGGGCGGCATAAGAAGCGAACGGATATCGGGCATTTCGCCGTTTGTTTCGGTCAGGGCTTTAAGAAAATGATTGAGGTAGAGAATACCGATAACGTTGTCGATGCTGCCCTCGTATACGGGTATTCTCGTGTGGGTAGCGTCATCTATGACTTTAAGAATATCGTCCCAGTCGTCCTCGATGTCGATCGCCTCGACGTCGACGCGGGCAGTCATGACCTCGAACGCCGCGATCTCCGAAAAGTCTATGGCGGCCTGCACCAGCTCGGAACGGTCCTCGTCAAGGACCTCCTCGTCCTCGGCGGTCTCGATGATGGACTGCAGCTCCTCGACTGCCTCCTCGCTGCTGTCGGCGCTTTCGTCGTCTTTCATTCGGAAGGTCAGCAGACGGATAAGCTTCACGACGATCCAGATCAACGGAGAGAGCACCGTCATCATGGCGCGGACAACGGGCGCATAGCTGACGGCAAGGGTATTTGCTTTCTTCTTGGCGACGATCTTCGGGATCGTCTCGCCGAAGATGATGACAAGCACGGTGATAATGACCGTAACGACCCATGTGTTTTCGTCGCTTCCGGTGATCAGCAGGAAAGCAACCGCGCCGAGAGAGGAAGCGGCGATGTTGACAAGGTTGTTGCCGATCAGTATCGCGCTGAGAGCCTTGTCAAACTGTTCGATTATTTTAAGGGCGATACCGGCTTTTTTTGATCCGGCGTCTCTCATGCTTTCGAGGCGCAGTTCACTGCAGGAGGAATAGCTCATTTCGGCGGACGAACAGAACGCCGAGAGCATGATGCAGATCACGATGCCGGCAAGATAAACATATATGCTCATGATTGAACGCCCCCTTCCCTGTTTTCGGGAAGCAGACACACGGTGAGCTTCATGATCCTGTGATTGTCCATTTCGGAAACCGTGATCTTCATGCGGTGGTAGAGGAAGCTGTCGCCGCATTTGGGGATAGCGGTAAACTGTTCGTAAGCCCATTCGCCCATCAGCGTGTTGATAAGCTCCTCGTCGTTTTCGGGGTCTTCATATTCAAGCCGCTCCATAACGTCGCTGACGCTCTCGTCGGCCTCGACAAGAAGGCTTCCGTCGGGCAGCTCCACGATAGGCTCTTCCACAACGTCTTCCTCGTCCCAGATCTCTCCGACCAGTTCTTCGAGCATATCTTCCATTGTGACTATGCCGAGCGTCCCGCCGTAATTATCGGTGACGACGGCTATGTTCAGCTTGCGTCTGGACATGACGGGCAGAAGCTCGTCGATATTCATACTCTGGTGTACGAAATATGCCTCGTCCAGAAGCGAACGCACATCGAGGGCTTTCCCCTGTTTCAGATATGCCTTGATGAAGGTGCGTATCTGGAGTATGCCGATGATATTGTCCGTGCTGCCCTCATACACCGGCAGACGGCTGTGGGTCTGTTCCTTGATCTGCGTAAGAATGTCCTCAACGCTGTCCTCGATATCGACGGCGACCATGTCGACGCGGGGGGTGAGGACGCTTTCAACGGTCACATCGCCGAATTGAAGAGCGGAGGAAATGAGGTCGGACTGCTGCTCGTCTATGGAGCCCTCTTCTTCCATGTCCTCGATGATGTCGTACAGCTCGTCCTCGGTGACGGAGACGGGCGTTTCGCCCTTTGAAAGCTTTGCCGCCGCCTGTCCGATAGCCGAGAGCACATAGGCGAGGGGCTTGAAGAGCGTCATAAAGAATGACAGTAATCCGGAGGTGCCCAGAGCAAAGCGTTCCGCATATTTCTTGCCGACGCTCTTGGGGAGCATTTCACCGGCAAAAAACACGACGACCGTAGTGATCAACGTGCTGACCGATACGGCGCTTACGCCCCATTTTCTTGTCACTGCCACGGTCACGATGGAGGCTGCGGCGATGTGGACGATATTTGTGCCGATAAGGATAGTAGTTATGGCTCTGTCAAAATTTTCTAATATCCACAGAGCTTTTTCCGCTTTTTTCTCACCGCGTTCCGCGGCAAGCTTTATTTTTGTTTTCGACGCCGAAGCAAATGCCGTCTCGGTAACGGCAAAAAACATAGCGCACACTAAAAGCGCGGCGGCTATGATCCACGGCAATCGACTGCCATCATCCATTGTCGGATATCCAACTCCTTTGTTTACATATTAAACTTAAATATAGCATATTCTGTATGTACCGTCAACATTTCAGAAAAAAGTTTATCAATAAGTTCATAAAAAACAGACCCTGTGCCTGCGGCAGAAGGATCTGAGAATTCAGTCACGAAAGAGCAGGAGCTTATACGGCTCAACGTTCAGCACCTGTGCGATGTTAAAAAGAAGCTCAAGAGATATGGGGCGGCAGAGCTTCGGGGCTTCGATCGCGCCAAGATGCGCCCGGCTGATACCGACCTTTTCGGCAAGCTGTTCCTGCGTTATTCCTGCGTGCTTGCGGTAATATGCGATATTGTAGCCGATTTCGATATATTTCTGTGAATGATCAAAGCATTTCAGTTCATCCCGACTCAAAAGAACCACCCCTTTGTATTATTATAACTTTTGAACCGGGATAATAAATTATTTGGAACAAAACTTTTGCTATCTCACAGATAACAAGTTATAATTAATTTACAACATATCCCAGATAATAAATGAAAAGGAGAGCAGAATATGAAAAGCACTTTGATGCGTACTCTTGCCCTGCTGATGGCATTGGTGATGTGTGTGCGTCACTTCTGCCCGCATATGCCCTTGCAGAGGGCGAAGCAGAAGAACCGGCGGAAATCCCGGAGATACCCTCCGAGGAAGAGATTATTGATATCGAAAAGGTTGACATAACTTCTAATAATACAGAAGAAGTTGTGCCGGAGGTCGAGATACTTTCGGACGTAATAGCGGAAGAAATTATTGAGCCTGTTGTTGAAGAAGCGGAAGAAAAGGCTCTGGGCATCAATGCACCCGAAACCGAGCTTGTTGTTGGCGAAACGATGCAGCTTATGAACGCCGCAGCCAACGGTTATGTTGCCTCCGGCGAGTGCGGCGAAAACCTCACATGGACGCTTGACGATAAGGGTACATTGACCATCTCAGGCACAGGAGATATGAACAATTATACCTTTTCAATAAGCACTGGAATCTCCGTTGATTCTCCCTGGTATGAAATAAGAAACAAAATAATCAATATTGAAATAGAATCTGCTGTAACGAGCATTGGAAGCTATGCCTTTTACAATTGCAGCAATCTAAAAACAGTATCCATCGGCAATAACGTAACAAGTATTGATACAACAGCCTTTGAAAACAGTGCAAATATAAATTCTTTTACTGTCAGCGAAGGAAACAGCATTTTCTGCTCTCTTGATGGAGTAGTTTATTATAAAAGTAAAACAAAGCTCATTGTATTTCCAAGCGGGCAAACAGGTACTTTTGTCATTCCTTCTTCTGTAACAGAAATTGAAAGATATTCTTTTGCATTATGTCACTTATCCGAAATAACTATACCGGACAAAGTAAATAAAATTGGCGAATTTGCATTTTTTGCCTGTCATTTTGAGGAAGTAACCTTGCCGTCAGCCTTAGAGAGCATAGAAAAAGGTCTGTTCCAAAAGTCTGGAATAAAAAGTATTGTTATCCCGCAAAGTGTTAAAAGGATAGGCGGTCTGTCATTCTTCTCTTCTGCGCTTGAGGATGTATATTACAATGGCACAAAAGAACAGTGGGACGCAATTTCTTTCGGTTCATTAAATGAAGACCTTTTAAATGCAAATATCCACTTCTTTGGTATTACATCTACCTACACCGTCACATACAACTTAAACGGCAGAGAGGGTGCACTCTCTGTACAGACGAAGACAGCGGTGCAGCCCCATCCTATATTCAGCTCACCCTCAACGGTCAGAGAGCCGTTGACGGTAAGGGTAGTACCGTCTCCGCAGATGTGAAGGCGTTTGTTCTGAGGTATTGTGACATCGCCGTCGATCGTAAGGTCATCACAGATAAACACTTCATACAGATCATCGGATCTCAGCATTTCTGCAAGCTCGTCCTCTGTGGAAGCCGCGTTGGAACAGAAGGCAGGATTGTTGTCCCATATACCGTGGCAGTCGACATTCTGAACGTTAACGAGTCTGATTTCGCCGTTGTTCTCGACACGGGAATTATCGCCGACGAAAATTCCGCCGTAGCCGAGCTCAACATTTCCGTTGACGATCAGGGTATTTGCCGGCATATCATAGCCCACGCCGTCTATATTCACCCAACCGTCGCGGGTGTCGAGAGTACCATTAACGATGACGGTATTGCCGAAGTCGCAGATACCGAGACCGTTTACACCCAGAGTCTTCCCCTCGTCTACCGTAACGGTCACGGGGACGGCTCCGTTTTCATTCCAGCAGCATCCGGAACCGAGGTATACGTTTTCGGGGAAGTAGCCGCTGACACTCAGATCGGTGCGGATGAAGATATCGAAATTATATGTGCTGTTGGACACTGCCATATTTTTGGCTTGGGACAGCTCCGAATCGCTCGAAACATCGACATGATAGTTGTACTCGTTCTTATCGATGCCGGAAATCGATTCGTAGAGGTCAAAGTTATCGCCGTTTCTCGGAATAATGACGAATATATGCCGTCCGCCGCTCCGATTCTGATAGGCGTCACCGTTTATTTTCAGCTGACCGTAACCGCTCAGCTCCACATAGCAGTTGCGTGTGATGAAGAAGCCGGCGGCATCGGAGGCGTCGAGAGTACTGCCCTGATCGATGCGGAGTTCACCCTCCACGGTGAGGCAAGCGTTTTCGGTGAAGGTCAGAGTGCAGCCTTCGAGAAGGACAAGTCTCTTGCCCTCGGGGACGGTGAGATCGGAAGCTACCGTGAAGCTCTCGGTGACAAAGATATCGCCGTAATAATCGTCATCTTCGAGCCATGTTCTCAGAACATCCTCACTGTCGATGCTGTGGTTCGGATCGGTATACTCGATCGGGTTGCCATAGACGTCCGCGCTGATCGGGAAGAGCGTATCGGAAACGATACTGCCGAGGTTGTTGATGTTTCTGATGTTGACAAATGCTTCGGCGCAGATATGTACCTCGCCGCCCTCTTCAACGACCAGAGCCTGCGTTCCGTCAGGAGCGTTGATGCCGCTGTAATCGGCAAGAGTGAGCTTTCCGTTGACGATAAGGGCTGCGAAAGGCTCAAAGCGGACGCTGCCGTTGACCGTTACTTCGCCGTCGAGCAGCAGATTTAACATCAGTCCGTCATAACCGCCCAGAGTCAGTATGAGATTAGAGGGAACGGTGAAGTCTTCTGTCAGTGTGATGCTTCTGACATTAGGGCTGTATTCCTGTGTATTTATTCCGTGATTGCTTCGGAAAGCGACGTCAAAGGTCATATCGCCGTAGCTGTTTGCAAGAGAAATCGCACGGTCGAGAACGCTGTAATCCGAGGCATGGAGCTTGAAGTGAATGTTATCAAGGTCGGTGCCGCTCACAACGCTCTTCATGGTTTCAACATCGCCGATATCGGTGACATTCAAGCCGATCTTCTCGCCGTTTTCCGCAGTAAGGTTATTGTCGAGGACGACCGAGCCGCCGTCGACCCAGATGTGACCGTCGTTTCTCAGAACAACGGATGTTCCCGCGGCGGATACGTTCAGACGGCTGCCTTCGCCGCATACGTTTATTCTGCTGCCGTCGAGGATGAGTGCGGCATTTTCGCCGAAGGAGAGGCAGACGCCGCCGGTAACTGTGATCTCCTGACCTTCGCTCAGCGTGAGATCGTTATTGATCTCAATGTCATTTACGAGCTCGAAACGGTTCTGACCGTTATCAAGAGCCTCGCGCAGAGACGCTTCATCGAAAACGTCCCTTTCGGCAAATTCGACATCTAAGGTATCAAAGGGCGTATTGTAGGAGTCGACATATACATTTGCCCACAGCCTCTCGGTGCCTTTGTAAAGGATACTGCCGATATTGGTGCAGTCGGCAAAGGCGCCCACACCGATATATCCGAGACCGGACGGGAGGACCAGACGCTCCAGCATACTCTCGCTTCCGCTTTCATAATTGACGGCAAAGGCGAAGCTGCCGATACTTCTGAGACTTTCGGGAAGCTCAAGCGTTCCGGACAGGAGGCAGTTGAAGAAGGCATTGTCACCGATGTACTCGATGCTGTCGGGCAGATCGACGTACCGGAGAGAGAAAGCTCAAAGTAATTATCGGACGAGAATGTGAGATAATTCTCGCTGACAGGCTCGGTTTCAAAGCTGAGGACATTTATCAGCGCGTCGTTGCCCTCACCGACGTAAACGTCGCTCCACTCTTCCTCAGTGCCGAGAAAGCTTGCCTCATTTAAGGATGTTTCGCCGAAGGCGTAGTCACCTATGCTCTCAACGCTCGCCGGTATCGTCACGCTTGTCAGACCGCATGAGGCAAAGGCGCTCTGACCGATGCTCACAATGCTGTCAGGCAGAGAGATCTGTTCTATATCACCAAATCCGGTAAATGCACAATCGCCTATCGTTGACACGCCCTCATTTATTACGATCGCTTTGACCAGATTGTGGCAAACAGACCACGGTTTCTGAGTATCCGGTCCGGGTTGGTAATTATCCATCGCGCCCGTGCCGGAGATCGTCAGAGTGCCGTTTTCATCCAGCGACCATGTGAGGTTAGCGCCGCACTGACTGGAGAAATTTTCACCGTCGGACAGGTAAAGCTCTGTCTCAGTCTCCTCGACCTCTTCGATCTCAATCACTTCGACCTCAGTCACTTCGATCTCTTCGACCTCAGTCTCCACGGCTTCAACGACCGTGACCGTTTCGGCTTCGTTCACGGTGAGCTCTATCTCGCCGTATCTGCCGCTGCCGTCAAAAGCATCGGCTCTGACGGTCGCTGTACCGACGCTGACAGCCGTGACAAGTCCGTTCTGATCGACCGTAAGGACGGCCTCGTCAGAGCTTGACCAGACAGCATATGCGTCTGCGCTTAATTGCACAGTCTCACCCACCGTAAGTTCATCTGTCGGTGTTATGATCGTGAGATACTGCGGAAGTTCCGGCGTAAAAACCGGAGGAGCGAGCTGCTCATCAACGACATCCGTGAGGATATCGATCTCTTCCGCAAAAGCTGCGGACGGGAAAAGGCTGAACAGCATTACAATGCTTAGGAAAAGCGCAAATACTCTTTTCATGATCTGCCTCCATAGTAATAAATATTGAAAAAATGAATTAACAAAGAAACGTCACGGAATAATAATCCATTTTTGTAATTTTACCTGTTAAAGGAAAAATTGTCGGACATTGTCAATAAATTTCATGAATTGTTATCGGCAAAATTTAAATTTTCCCAACGTTATTTTTCACCCAAAAGCACATAATGAATTTGCGATGCATCATTTATGGGCAAGAGGGAGAAATCAAAATGATAAAAAGATTTATGAGCAGACGGCTGCTGTCGGCGCTGACGGCGGCTGTACTGATGCTGTGCTCAGCGCCCTCGGCTCTTGCGAAGGAGCTGATCGTCGGAGGGCAGGCCGTGGGAATACAGGTAGAGACAGACGGCGTACTTGTTGCCGGGCTTACGCAGGTCGAGACGTCGGAGGGTACGAAAAGACCGGCCGAAGAAGCCGGTCTGTGTGAGGGCGACGTTATTTGCGCCGTAAACGGAGAAAAGGTCTCCGGCGCGGCGGAGCTGATAGAAAAAATTTCCGCGCTGGACGGAGAGAGCGCGGAACTTACGGTACGTCGAGACGGCAGTACAATGCGCATGGAGGTGACTCCGGCAAGATCGACCGAAGGTCAACGGATGCTTGGTATGTGGCTTCGTGACGGTATTTCCGGCATCGGCACCGTCACCTTCACAGACCCCGGCAGCGGGATCTACGGTGCGCTCGGTCACAATATCAGCGACGGAGACAGCGGCGCGGCCATTCCGGTGGATACCGGCGCGATCACGGACGCGGAGATCGTCGGCGTCGACCCCGCCTCCTCCGGCACACCGGGCGAGCTGAACGGCTGCTCCGACAGCGGGCGCGTTCTGGGAAGCATCGATACCAACACCGTCCACGGCATCTTCGGCAGAGCGTTCGAGCCTCTCGGCAGCAGGATCGTGGATACCGGCACCATAACGACCGGCAGAGCGGCCATACTGTGCACCCTGCAGGGCAGGAGCTGTCAGGAGTATTCGGTGGAGATCAACCGTATCTATAAGGACTCTTCGGGCGAACATGTCATGCTCACCGTTACCGACCCGGAGCTTCTTGAAAAGGCAGGCGGCATCGTGCAGGGGATGTCGGGAAGCCCCATTATCCAGAACGGTATGCTCGTGGGCGCAGTCACGCACGTATTTGTAAACGACCCTAAACGCGGGTATGGCGTGAGCATACAGGATATGCTGCGTTCGGCAGGCGTCGCGGCATAAAAAATCAGCCGGAGTCTTTTGACTCCGGCTGAAATCATAGGTATAGGTATATTATGCGTTGGGGAGGAAGCAGCGGAAATTCTGCTCGGTCAGGCTGACAAAATTGCCCGCATCGTCGGTGTTGACAGTGAACTTGTACTCATACTCGCTGTCGGAAACGGAGACGATCGTAGCGGTGATAACCTCCCAGGTGAGAGCGTCTTCCTTGCCGTCAAAAACCTCTTTGCCGGTGCCGTCGGCATTGAGCACGATGGTGTTGGAGGGGTTATCCTTCTCGGTAAGAGTTTTGTCGGCGAACAGCTTTGCAAGCTCCTCGGCATTGCCGCGGATGTAACGGACGCCGTCGGCGTTGTTGTATACGCTCAGTTCGCTTTCAAATACAAGATCCAGATCGCTGCTGCCGTCCTGATCTACGACATGATCGTCACTCCCGACCTTGCACAGCCAGGTCTTGGCGACATTGCCGCCCTCGACCTTGACGCAGGCAAAACCGGCGTTTGCGTTGTCGGCAGTCTCAAAATAGATGTAATCGGCGTCCTTGGCTCCGTCCTTATACCAGTTGTCGCCCAGATGCGCTTCACCGCCGGAGGTGCCGAAATTGATAAGAGTGGGATCAACGCCCGCGTCGACCTTCTCGGCGAGTACGGGAGCCTGTTCCGGCGCCGTGTTCGCGGCCTGAGTCGGGGCAGCAGTGGCGGGGGCGGGCTCTGCGGGCTTCTCACCGCACGCCGCAAGCGAGCAGACCATTGCGCAGACAAGAATGAGCATTACGATTTTTTTCATTATTATGTTCTCCCTTCGAGATTAAAATAACAACAATTTAACTTAGTTATGTTTACCAAGCACATCATAACACATCGTTTTGAGAATTGCAATACTTTTGTAAACATTTTTGGCGAGAAAAGAAAATGTTTTGCCGGTGTTTTCGGAACGTGCTTTACAAATCCGAAAAGGTGTGTTATACTAAAACAAGAATAAGAATTATTCTTAGTTTTGGAGCGCTATGGACAATAAACGCGTTAACAGCAAAAAGAGACAGGCGATATATGACTATCTTCGCGGCGTTGATGAACATCCCACTGCCGAGATGATATATAACCGTCTGAAACCGGAATATCCCGAGCTGAGTCTGGGCACGGTGTACCGCAACCTCGCGGTGCTTGAGGAGGACGGTCTGGTCATACGTGTCGGCAGCGTGGACGGACAGGAGCGGTATGATGCCTGCCTTAAGCTTCACGCCCACTTTGTGTGTGATGAATGCCGTCGGGTTTCGGATATAGAGATCGACCATTATGCCGCACGGCTTCTTGCCGATGTGAATGAGCGGTGTGACTGCGCCGCGTCCTCTTTTTCGCTGACCTTTCACGGCCTGTGCGCCGAATGTAAAAGCAAAGATAATTGATTGCGGAAGCAATTTATTATTAAAATACAGATCATGGAGGTTTTTACTTATGAAAAAGTGGGTTTGCCCCGTATGCGGTTATGTTTGGGAAGGCGAGACTCCCCCTGAGTCCTGCCCTCAGTGCAAAATCCCCGGCTCAAAGTTCGTGGAGCAGAAGGGTGAAATGGCATGGGCTGCAGAGCACGTTGTCGGCGTGGGCAAGAAGTTCGGCGCAGATGTTCCCGCAGACGTTCAGGAAAAGATCATTGAGGGTCTGAACGCAAACTTCATGGGCGAGTGCACTGAGGTCGGTATGTATCTGGCCATGGCTCGCGTTGCACACCGCGAGGGTTATCCCGAGATCGGTATGTACTGGGAGAAGGCCGGTCTTGAGGAAGCGGAGCACGCCGCAAAGTTTGCGGAGCTGCTGGGCGACGTTGTGACCGACTCCACCAAAAAGAACCTTGAACTGCGTGTTGAGGCCGAGAACGGCGCGACCGCCGGTAAGACCGAGCTTGCAAAGCTCGCCAAACAGTACGGTCTGGATGCCATCCATGATACCGTCCACGAAATGGCACGCGACGAGGCGAGACACGGAAAAGCCTTCGCCGGTCTGCTGAAAAGATATTTTTAAAGGAGCAAAAAAGATGAAATACGTTTGCAATCTCTGCGGTTGGGTCTACGACGAAGAGGAAGCGGGAGTCAAGTGGGAAGACCTTCCCGATGATTTCGCCTGTGAGCTCTGCGGCGTCGGAAAAGACGAGTTCACCGCTGAATAAGGTAAGTTTGAGGGACTGCTGCAGTAATTGCGGCAGTCCCTTTTTCCGCTTAATGTCATTAAGAAAATTACGTCCGTAGGGCGGGGGCTCTGCTCCCGCCGAGAAGTTGAGGGTTGCGCTGCACCACGGCGGGAGCAAGCCCCCGCCCTACGCAAAAAAAGCACTAACTTAATGACATTGCCCTTGTTCAGCGGCTCTTACAGCACAGCAGCGCGGCCACTACGCAGCGTTATATCGGCATAGAGCCTGAACGCATAGAAAAGGCGATTGAGGGACATATACGGCTGATATGAAAAGAGGGGCGCGATTTGCGCCCCCTCAAAGTGTAGACAAAGTACCATCTCTGTCATTGCGAGACAGCGCGCACACTGTCGTGGCAATCCGTTTTCTCTTAAAAAATGCCGAAATTTCAACGTTTTTGAGATACGGATTCCCACACCAGTGACATCGGTCACTGGTGTGGAATGACAACTTTTGAGGTTTGTCTACGGTCTGAAGATGGGACAAATTGCCCCATCTTTTATTTCTTTTCTTCATAGTAATCACATTTGCTTGAACTTCGACATCTAATCAAATAATTCCCTGCTAACAAGCAAGAACATAAGCAGTTTTGAACTGCACTTTTCAAACGGAGGGAAGCCGCTGTTTTTTTAACTGAACCTCCGCTTTTTTAATCAGATGGGCGACACGCCTTTGTGCGGCCGATGGAAGCTTTTAATCATCAGACAATTTGTCAAAATGGTTGCTTTTTGCCGGTGAATTTGTTATTATTGTCCAAATAGCAGCAATGTATAAGCCGGGGGAAAATGATGAAAAAAGTAATTATAATCGGCGGAGGGCCTGCCGGACTGACAGCGGCCTATGAACTTTTAAAAACAGAGGACGGATGGGACGTCACGGTTTTTGAGGAAAGCGATAGCTTCGGCGGTATTTCCAAAACCGTCAACTATAACGGAAACCGTATGGATATGGGCGGACACAGGTTCTTTTCCAAGGCGCCTGAGGTCAATCAATGGTGGGAAGAAATGCTGCCGAGTCAGGGAAGCCCTTCCCGGGATGATATTATGCTGAAAAGATGCCCGCCTCTCGCCGAAGGGGGTCCCGACCCGGAGACGGAAGACGCCGTAATGCTGACAAGACGCCGGGTGTCGAGAATATTCTTCGACGGGAAATTTTATGACTACCCCATTTCTCTCAAAGTCGAAACCTTTAAGAATATGGGCTTAAAGAAAACCGTGCAGTGCGGTTTCTCTTATCTCGGCGCCATGCTTCATAAGCTGCCGGAAGACAACCTTGAAAATTTCTATATCAACTCTTTCGGGAAACAGCTTTATTCCATGTTTTTTGAGTATTATACGCAGAACCTGTGGGGACGCCATCCGAGTGAAATAGACGCCTCCTGGGGTGCACAGAGAACAAAGGGACTGTCCATATCAGGGATCATCAGGGATGTACTGGGCAAGGCGTTTCATTCAAAAAACAGAGAAGTGAACACGTCGCTTATTGAAGAATTTAAGTATCCGAAGCTCGGCCCGGGACAGCTTTGGGAAATTACCGCCGAAAGGATCCAAAATATGGGCGGCAGCATACACAAAAATACCAAAGTGCTTTCCCTTGAAAAAGACGGAAACAGGGTCGTGTCCGCTGCGTGCTCTGACGGCAAGGTCTATCCGTGCGACTATGTGATCTCCTCAATGCCGTTAAAGGATCTTGTCCTCGGAATGAATGATGTACCGTCTGAGATGCGGAGGATAGCGGAGGGACTTCCGTACCGCGATTATATGACATTGGGCGTCCTTGTAAAAAAGCTTGCGCTGGAAAACAAAACCAATCTGAAAACGGTCGGAGACATTGTGCCGGACTGCTGGGTATATGTTCAGGATCGCAGTGTAAAAATGGGCAGATTTCAGATATATAACAACTGGAGTCCCTATCTTGTCAAAGACCTTGAGAACACGGTGTGGGTAGGTCTTGAATATTTCTGCACCGAGGGAGATGCGTTCTGGGAGCAGAGTGAGGAAGAATTTGCAAAACTCGGTGTGGAAGAAATGGTGCGCATCGGTATTATCTCGGATGCCGGGCAGGTCATGGATACACATATGGAAAAAGTGAAAAAGGCATACCCGGCTTATTTTGATACATACGCCGAAATCGATACTCTTACGGATTGGCTGAACACGATTGATAACCTCTTCTGCGTGGGACGCAACGGACAGCACCGATACAATAATCTGGATCACTCCATGATGACGTCCTTTGAGGCTGTAAAATGTATCCGTTCCGGCAGCAGCGACAAGTCGAAAATCTGGAATGTAAATACGGAAAAAGAGTATCATGAGGAAAAGCGTAACAGATAGCTATTTTATAGAGAGGTGAGAAGTATTATTGACTCCGAAAAAGACAGATGGACGGATATAAAACTACCCAAAGTTTTTTTTATTATACTGCTTGTGCTGTATGCCGCGTTTCATATATACGTAATTCAATATCATGAAGCATGGCGCGACGAGGCTCAGGCGTGGACGATAGCAAAAAATACTTCTCTGAGAGAGATGTTTTCCCTCTTGAGCGTGGAGGGACATCCGGCACTCTGGTTTTTGTTTCTGCGTTTTTTTGCAAAGCTCGGCCTTTCTTATCCGTACATAAGTTATCTCAGCCTTGCCCTCATGACGGCAGCGCTGGCTCTGCTGTTTTTTAAGTCGCCTTTTCCCGATGTTGTCAAGTTCCTTCTGTCCCTCGGCGCGGTGTTCTTTTACTTTTACTCTGTCGTTTCCCGCGTTTATGCCATGGTAGTCCTGATCGTCATTCTTTTAGCGGTGTATTGGCCGCAGAAATATGAAAAACCGATTTTGTACGGTATTCTTATCGCTCTGCTTTTCCAGACCCATATTGTGATGTCGGGCATGGCTATCGGACTCATGCTGTGTATGCTTATAAGATGCACAAAGAAGGAGTGGCGCACAAAACGGCAGATCACAGGGACGGCCATAGCGTTTTTGAGTCTGTGTCTGCTGATCCTTGAGCTGCTCCCCGCAAAGGATGCTCCCGCATCGATATCGGTTTCCGTTAAAGATGTTTTAAGTCAACTGAATATACAGTCACTGTATACATCCCTGTGTGTGATCTACAGTTTGATTTTCCACAGTTTTTTTGAGTCTGTTCCTTTGCAGCTGAAAATGGCTCTCCTCCTTGCGGTAATAACGGCAGTTTTGGCGATCATAGTGATAAAGAAACAGTTTCCCCACTTATCGGAAGCGCTTTTCGTTTGGATATGCGGCTTAGGAGCCGTTATCATCATTGTCGGCTTCATATACAGCGGGACACGGGAGATGCATTTCCTCTGTCACCTTATCAGCCTTTTTGCGGCGTGGGCGATATACACGGATGCAAATGACCGAACGGTAAAAACGGTCGTTGCCTGCCTTGCGTGTGTCCTTTCTCTTATGACAACAAATATGTGGATCGATATGGAAGTGTTTGACATAAGAAATGCCTATTCCGGCGCGAAAAGCATAAGTATCATGATCCGGGATGAATTGCCCGAAAACAGCGTTATTCTCGTAAATGATGAACCGTTTAATGTTTCGGCTCTCGCTTATACGGAAGCATACAGGGATGATATCCGACTTTATAATGTCGATACGGACGCGCCGTTTTCGTGCTATACGTGGAAGAGGGATCATCCGCCCAAAACGGCGGAGGATATTGAACAGCTCGTCGGTGAGGTGTTTCCGGAGCAAAAGAATATTTTTCTCCTGCTGTCTGACGGAGACAGCAGCGGAGATATAGCCGACAGCTATGAAATGACAGCGGAGACCCCGCCGGGATCTTTAGCGGATGAAAATTTCAGATTATTCAAAATCAGATGACCTTGACATGGGAGTGAAATCGTGAAAAAGAAGCTTTTTTTCTGTTTAGCTGTTTGTATGCTCCTTTCGGCCTCCGCTTCGGCAGCGGACGACTGCGAAACCCTCGGTCATGATTGGCAGATGGATGCGGGTATACTCATCTGCTCCCGCTGCGGTGCGGTCGATGACAGTGAAGAACGCGCCGCCATTGAAATGGCGGAGAGTAAAGCTCCGGATAACACGGAGTCATACGCCGCCCCTTCCGAACCGACCGGATTTTTTGAGGCTTCCGAAGCGGAAGAAGCCTCCGACGAGCCTGACTTTGAGAAATTCGGCATCGTACCGGACATGAAATACAAAGAGGTGTATCCCTTCACGACCGGTACGCGCGATATGAGCGCCCTCAGTACGACGGGCGATATCTCGGTGACGGAGTTCGGGGTACTGCCGGCGGATGAAGAGCACCCCGGGCGCGACGGCTATAATTGGTGCTATGTGCTGATGCAGTCGATGTTTTCGGACACGAACGCACGCACGAACGGCGTGAAGGTCATGGCGCTGTGCGACGATTATTACAATACACGGCTCCGCGGCACGACGCAGAGGCTTGACGCGGACGGATATAATGCCTACACCGTGATCTTCAACGGCGAGGAAGCGGAATGCCGCTACAAAAGGACAGGCATATGGAGCGATTGGATGACGGACGAGAGCGGGAAGCGGGTCATTATGTACAGCTGTATGTGGGAGCTTGAAATTCCGGAAGGCTACGACGGCACCGTCGTCGGACTTTACTCGTCCGATGTCGACTGGGAGGACGGGGCGTATATCGATGAAGTGTACTCACCGGAGAGTTTCAGACTGTTCCGCGTGAGCTGAACGGTACACGCCGTAAATTTCGTAAAAATAATTGTTGCAAACAGGTATATACATAGTGTATAATAAATCGGAAATGCTGAAAAATTATATTTCACATATTTAGTACACTTAATTGACAGAGAGGAAGCAAACACATGGAAACCAAAAACATCCGCAACATTGCCCTGCTGGGTCACGGCAATAACGGCAAGACAAGCCTTGCCGAGAGTATGCTCTACGTTACCGGTGCTATCGACCGTATGGGTAAGGTAGCCGACGGTACCACCGTCTGCGACAATGATGCAGAAGAAAAAGCCCGTCAGATCACTATTTCTACCGCTATTGCTCCCGTAAGCTTCGGCGGCTGCAAAATCAACGTACTTGACTGCCCCGGTTACTTTGACTTTGTGGGCGATGTTCTCTGCTCTCTCCGCGCTGTCGAAGCCGGCGTTATCGTCGCTTCCGCCAAGGACTGCGGTGAGTCCCTGCCCGTAGGCGCACAGCGCTCCTGGAATTACCTCAAGAATGCGGGTCTGCCCGTTATGTTCGCTATCTCCAAGTGCAACGAGGAGCACGGCGATTACTTCAAGGCATTAGAGACCATCAAGGGCAAGTACGGCTCCATCGTCTGCCCCGTCACCATTCCCACCTCCGACGGTAAGGGCGTTATCGACCTTGTCCACAATGTCGCCTACATGACCAACGGCGCCAAGTTCACCAAGGGCGATGTCCCCGCAGCCGATGCCGGCAAGGCCGAAGACCTCCGCGCAGAGCTGATGGAAGCCGCCGCCGGTGCAACCGAAGAGCTCATGGAAAAGTTCTTTGACACCATGGAGCTCGACGAGGCCGATATCATCGAAGGTCTCAAGGTCGGCGTGAAGGAGCGCACCGTCGTTCCCGTGTTCGCATCCGACGCTATGACCAACGTCGGCACTGCCGCCATGCTCCAGGGCATCTGCGACTACTGCCCCGTTCCCGAAGAAAAGAACGACTGCACCCTCGGTTTTGTCTTCAAGACCGTTTCCGATAAGTTCGGCAAGTTCAGCTTTGTCAAGGTCCTCTCCGGCAAGGTCGCTTCCGGTATGTCTCTCAAGAACGTCCGCGCCTCCTCCAACGACAAGCTCGGCCGTCTCTACACTATGACCGGCAAGAACAGCACCGAAGTTACCGACGCCTGCTGCGGCGACATCGTTGCCATCGGCAAGATGGATTGGAAGACCGGCGACACCGTTACCGATTCCAAGGAAGATATCGAGCTTCCCGCCATCGAGAT
Source organism: Eubacteriales bacterium (assembly GCA_030531595.1). Classification (GTDB taxonomy): domain Bacteria; phylum Bacillota; class Clostridia; order Oscillospirales; family Oscillospiraceae; genus Limivicinus. Next base: position 25,101 of record JAUNND010000015.1, read on the forward strand.
CCCCGAACCCTGCTACTCCATGTGCATCGCTCCCAAGACCAAGGGTCAGGACGATAAGGTCGCAGGCGGTCTTGCAAAGCTGGGCGAAGAAGATATCTCCTTCACTCTCGTCAACAATGCCGAGACTCACCAGATGGTCATCTCCGGCGCAGGCGACATTCAGGTCGGCGTTCTCTGCTCCAAGCTGAAAAACCTCTACAACGTCGAGACCGAGCTTAAGCCCGCCCGTGTTGCTTACCGTGAAAAGATCAAGGGCAAGGTCGAAGCCCACGGCCGTCATAAGAAGCAGTCCGGCGGTTCCGGCCAGTTCGGTGATGTTTGGATCCGTTTCGAGCCTCAGGAAGAGCAGGACGATATGATCTTCGCCGAGGAAGTCTTCGGCGGCTCCGTCCCCAAGAACTTCTTCCCCTCCGTTGAAAAGGGTCTGCGCAACGCAGTTGTCAAGGGCGTTCTCGCCGGCTATCCTCTGGTCGGTCTGAAGGCCACTCTGTACGACGGCTCTTACCACCCCGTCGACTCCAACGATATGGCATTCCAGACGGCTGCACGTCTTGCATACCAGGACGGTATCCCCAAGGCAAAGCCCACCATCCTTGAGCCTATCGGACAGCTCTTCGTCACCATTCCCGACGAGTATCAGGGCGCCATCATCGGCGACATCAACTCCAAGCGCCGCGGCACCATGATGGGCTCCATGCCCGCCGATGACGGTATGACCACCATCGAGGCGGAAGTCCCCATGGCGGAAATGACCACCTACACCATCGACCTGCGCTCCATGACTCAGGGCGCCGGCTCCTTCACCTGCAAGTTCGTCCGTTACGAGGAAGCCCCCGGCAACGTACAGCAGAAGGTCATCGAGGAAGCCAAGGCTCTGGCGGAAGCAGAAGCCTAATAAAACAAACAACCGATTAGTGGCGGGCTTATTAAGCCCGCCATTGAAGCATAATCTACGGAGGGAGAGACCTTGAAAAATTCGGCGCTTAAAAATGTGATATGGGCAATGAGCATCATTGTGTGTCTTATCGCAGTGATCGTGGGGCTGCTCATAGCCTCCGTAAACCGCTACAACGGTTCCGGATTTGACAAAGAGGTCGATCTGCACATGAAAAACAGCTCTGCCTCCGGCGTCGTTCAGCTCACGGCGGGCGATATGCCCGACGGTGCCTCACTGAAATCTCTGGGCGAGACCGCCGACGCGGGCATGGAGTATATAGACAAGCTCACATTTCTCTGTGACAGCTCAGTTATCGGTATGCGCGATTACGGTCTGCTTTCCGGCGGCAAGGACACCTATCAGGTCTGGGGTACGAACTCCGGGACTCTGAAAATATCCGAAATAACATCGACCGATATCAAATATCCCTCAGACGGTTCACTTATCTCCATTGCCGATTCCGCGATGATCGCAAAGCCGCCGATCCTTGTCATCTGCGTCGGGCAGGACGGACTTGCCGGCAGTGATGAGAATAATTTCAAGACCAATTATACCATGCTTATCAACTCGATCATGTCGGGCAGTCCCGATACACAGATCATCTGCTGCTCCATAAGCTCAGTTACCGAGAACTACACGGGCCCCGACGGATTAACGGCGGAGCTTATCCGCTCGGCAAACAAATGGATCGAAGAAGTCTGCATGAGCACGGGAGTTTACTACTGCAACGCTGCCCACAGTGTTGACAACGGCTACGGCTATGTCCACGGCACCTTCCTTTCCACGAACGGAAAGACATTGAACTCCACCGGCATCAGCGAGTTTATCAGCTATCTGAGAACTCACGCGCTGGGCGGAATATAGTAAACAATGAAAAAATCCTTTCCCGTATCGGAAAGGATTTTTTCGTTTAACCGTGCTGCTTTGCTATTCTGATAATGACGGTGGCCTCCTGCGATACGTTTCCGTCCCCGTCCTTTACGCGAAAACCGAAATAGTCCCTGCCTCGGCGGTTCGGGTGCGGCGTGTAGCGGTAATATCCGTCGCCGTCAACAGTCAGCTCGCCTTTTACCGGCTGTGTCGTCACATAAAAGGTGACGTCCTTTCCGTCGCCGTCGGCGTGAAGCGAACCGAAAGCAGGGGTGTTGACAAGGGTATATATTTCAAGGTTTTCGGCTGTCGGCAGCGCATATGCCACTGATGTTACGGCAAATGTAAAGATAAGCGGGATCAATAGAAATAGTATTTTTCTGCTCATATTTTCACCTCAGACATATTCTGCGCTTTTTTATGATGAAAATACAATTTTATGTTTACGAAAGCAGCGTCATTGTGATATGATGTAGAAAATTTCTCCGGAGGTCCTGTATATGACTCTTACACCTGCCGTATTGTGGCTCAACACGGTTTTCGCGGCGTTTGATATGAACGTCACTCTTTTTATTCACAAGCTTTACGAAATGGGCGGCGGTTTTTTTACACCGTTTTTTGAATTAGTTTCCCTTTTAGGCAAGGGCGGTATAGCAATGATCATGTTTGCCGCTGCCATGCTTATAAACAAAAGACCCCGCCGCGCCGGAACCGCGGTTCTGCTGGGACTGCTTGTTGGGGTCATCATTACAAATCTATGTATAAAAACCACTGTTGCCCGTCCGAGACCGTATGCTGACGAAAGCAGTATTTTTTATCAGCTTTGGATTACCGTCGGGCAGAACATGGAGAGCGATTACAGCTTCCCGTCGGGACACACAACGGCTGCGATGGCGTTTGCAACGGCGTTGTTTTTTACCTGCAACAAGCGGTACAGCTGGACAGCGTTTATATTTGCCCTGCTGATGGGCGTTGCGAGAGTTTATCTGTGTGTGCATTTTCCGTCAGACGTTATCGGCGGGTTTATTGTCGGCTTTGTAAGCGGTGTTATCGGCACACTGATAGCCTGTAAGCTTCCGCGAAAGTGGTACGAGTTGGAATTTTTCGGAAAGAAAGGCAGGGCATAGAATGTTCGGCTTCGGAAAAACGGTATTCAAAGGCGTTAATAAGGAAAAAATCTCCGACCGGAAGTATATCGACGACTATAATTCCGGAGAGGCGATCGGAAGAGTGACCCTCGGAAAGCTCGGTTTCTATTACCGCGACCTCGGGAAAAAGTACTACGTGCCCTACGACTATATTGACAGGACCTTTACCCGCATAAGCGAGTGCCAGCCGGACGACAGTCCCGCGTATTTCTATTATCGCCTGATTTTAGTGCACGGCGAGAAGGAATTTGCCAATCTGATATTCAACAAGGAACCCGAGGTCGACCTTATCCATCAGCGTCTGAAAGAGATAAACCCCGATATTCAGTACGGCTATATCCCGCCCGCCGACGGGAAAAGAAAATATTTCTGCTGAAAAGGAACGCCCTGCGCGTTCCTTTTTCGTGAGCTTTTGAGGAATTAAGATGACTAACCGTCAACTGTAGGGCGGGGGCTTGCTCCCGCCGTAACCTACCGGAAATTCTGACTTTCCGGCGGGAAGACTCCCTCCGGCGGAGGGAGATGTCCGTTTGCGGACAGAGGGAGGGGTGATAGAAGCCCCCGCCCTACAGTTGGGTTGTAAGTTAACTTTGCTCCCATTAAGTTGACGTAAGCTTTGAACGGGAATATAATTAACACAAAAAAGCCGAAAGGAGAGATAAAATGCTCAGACTTATCATCGGCAAAGCCGGAACCGGCAAGACATCGGCGATAATTGAAGAGATACGCTGCGCTGTGGAAAATAAAACCGGAAAGCGCATTATGCTCGTGCCGGAGCAGTACAGCCATGAGGCCGAGCGCGAGCTGTGCCGGAGATGCGGCGATACGCTCTCCCTATATGCCGAGGTATTCAGCTTCACCGGTCTTGCAAGACGTATTCGCTCTCAGCTCGGCGGCAGCGCGGAAGAATATCTGGACAAGGGAGGCAGACTTCTGTGTATGTCTCTCGCGCTCTCCGCCGTGGGCAGCCGATTGAAGGTATATTCCGCTGCCGCACGGAACAGCGAACTGCAGTCCGAGCTTCTCGATGCGATAGATGAGCTGAAAAGCGCCTGCATCGGCACCGAAAAGCTTCTGGAGATCGCCGAGAGCTGTGATGACGCCCTCGGAGACAAGCTTGCGGATCTCGCCCTTATCTATGAAGCCTTTGAGGGCGCTGTCGCGAACGGTCATGCCGATCCTGCGGATATGCTGACTCTACTTGCCGCGCAGATACCCGACTGCGAACTCAGCGCGGACAGCCATATTTACATCGACGGTTTTATCGACTTCACCGCACAGCAGATAAACGTGATAACGGCTCTGATGAAAAAGAGTGTGAATGTCACCGTTTGCCTGACGGTGGACGACATGAACGGAGACAACGAGATCTTCGAGCTCAGCCGCCGTGCCGCCCGACAGCTTTCCGAGACCGCAAAGGAGATGGGCGTTGAAGTCGGGATAAGCGTTTCCGACAAGGAGTGGAACAAGAACGACTCTCTCGGCTTTTACTGTGACAAGCTTTTTTCCTACTCTGCTGCGGACTACGGGGGCGAAAGCGCCGTTTCGCTGTATCGCGCCGAAAACATGACGCAGGAATGTGAGCTTGCCGCGGCAAAGGCACTGGAGCTTGTGCGGGATAAAAACTGCCGCTGGCGCGATATCGCCGTTGCCGTGCGCGGCTTTGACGATTACGCCGGTGTGCTCAGCGATGTCTTTGAGCGCTACGGTGTGCCGCTCTATATAAATAAGAAAACCGAACTGCTGTCCCGACCTCTGCCGCTGATGACCTCGCTCGTATATGATATCATCCATCGCGGCTGGGATACGGATGATGTGATCAGCTATATGCACACGGGTCTTAGCGGATTGAGCGCGTCGGAATGTGACATTCTGGAGGGCTATATATTCAAGTGGCAGCTCCGAGCCGGTGCATGGATGCGCACTGACGACTGGAATCAGCACCCGGACGGTTACGGCTGTGAGTATGACGATGATGCAAAGGAGCGTCTGAGAGAGATAAATTCCGTCCGGCGCCGCTTTTCCGCACCCATTCTGAACTTTCACAAGCGCATGGGGCTTGCGGATACGGCGGAGGGACAGTGCAGCGCCCTTGCCGGTTTTTATTCAGACCTGAAGCTGCCCGAGCTGCTCGAAAAGCGTGCCGCCGAGCTGGAAGAAGCGGGACAGAGCGAAAGAGCACGGGAGTATCAGCAGCTCTGGGGGCTTATCGTTTCCGCGCTTGAGCAGACAGCCGCCATTCTGGGAGACCGTCCCATGAACGGCGAGGAGTTTTCAAAGCTTTTCACGCTCATGCTTTCAAAATACGATATCGGCACGATCCCCGTGTCACTTGACCGGGTCTCCGCCGGTGACTTTGACAGGATGCGCCGCCGCTCCATAAAGCATCTGATAGTACTCGGCGCGTGCGATACGCGATTACCGCGAAGTGACGAAGCCGGCGGAGTATTCACCGACAGCGAGCGCCGCCGCCTTTCGGAGCTTGACCTTACGCTCGGCGCGGACGGCGACGGGGAGCTGTGGCGTGAATTTTCACTGATCTATCACTGCTTTACTCTGCCCTCCGATACGCTCACCCTCTGCTATTCGACCGCCGGCGAGGACGGGGCGGCACTGCGCCCGGCGTTTGTTTTCAACCGTGCCGCAGCACTCTTCGGCATGGAGGCGCAGAAGGTGAACACCGAAAAAGTACGTATGAGCGCCGAAGCGCCAGCCCTGCTGCTGGCGTCGCGGGGCATAAAGGGCGGCAGCGGTGCGGAAAACGCCGCGAGGGAGTATTTTGAAAAAAAAGACGCAAAACGCTGTGAGGCACTGAAAAACGCCGCCGAAATGCAGCGCGGAAATCTCTCTCCGAAAGCCGTAAGGGCGCTGTACGGAGACAGACTTCGCCTCAGCGCCTCCCGTATAGATAAATTTGCGTCCTGTAAATTTTCTTATTTCTGTCAGTACGGGCTGAAAGCAAAGCCCTATGAACCCGCAGGCTTTAAGCCGCCCGAGATAGGCACCTTCATGCATTATGTCCTTGAAAACCTCGCCCGCGAGGTAAAAGAACTCGGAGGATTTAAGAAGGTAAGCGACGAGGAGATCGGAAGGCTGACAGACAAATACGTTGAAAAATACGTACAGGAGGAGCTGAACGATTTCCGCGAAAAAAGCGCGAGATTTGTGCACCTGTTCCGACGGCTCTGCCGCGACGTGCGCACAGTGGCGGCCGATACCGCCGCCGAGCTTCGGAGATCGGATTTTCAGCCTCTGGATTTTGAGCTGAACTTCGGCGACGCGCAGAAGTTCAGACCTGTGGAGCTTGGAGACGGGGAGACCTCAATGACCCTCACCGGTGTTGCCGACCGCGTGGACGGCTGGCTGCATGACGGAAAGCTGTATCTGCGCGTGGTGGACTACAAGACCGGACGGAAAAAATTCTCTCTGTCCGATGTGTGGTACGGCATGGGACTTCAGATGCTTTTGTATCTGTTCGCCTTGGAAGCCGACGGGAAGGAGCTGTACGGTCATGAGATCGTTCCCGCAGGGGTGATGTACCTGCCCGCGAGAAACGCGCTTTTATCCGCCGAAGGCGATATCAGCGGCGAGGAAGCATCAGAGGCACGTCATAAGGAGCTTCGCCGCAGCGGGCTTGTGCTCGATGACGCAGGGGTGCTCAACGCATGGGAAAACGGCGAGGACAAGCTATATATTCCCGTGAAATTCAAAAAAGGCGAGCCGTCGACCGATGATGTGGCGAGCCTTGAACGGCTGGGCATCCTTTCAAACCATATCCGCGAAAACCTCTCGGAGATGGCGCGGGAGCTCAAACGCGGCAGTATTGCCGCCGACCCGTATTACAGAGGGCAGCAGGAAAACGCCTGCATGAACTGTGATTATTTTGACGTCTGCCATTTCTCCGACGGAGAAAACGGCGAGCATTGCAGATATCTGAGCAGGCTGCGTCCCGACAGGGTCTGGGCTATGCTGGAAGGAGGCGAAGAGAATGGCTGATTTTGAACCGACACGATCACAAAAGTGCGCGATAGAGTCAAGAGGAAGCAGTATTCTCGTCTCCGCCGGCGCGGGCAGCGGCAAGACAAGAGTCCTCACCGAACGGCTGATGGCCTACGTCACCGACCCCGTAAATCCCGTCGACATTGACAGCTTTCTCATCATAACCTTTACCCGCGCCGCCGCCGGTGAGCTGCGGGGGAGAATAACGCAGGAGCTTTCACGAAAGCTGGCGGAGGATCCCTCCAACCGCCGACTGCGCCGTCAGAGCGCCATGTGCAGGAAAGCGCAGATCGGCACGATACACAGCTTCTGTTCAAATATCCTGCGTGAAAACAGTCACCGTGTGGGACTTGCGCCGGATTTTAAGATCATGGATGATGAACGCGCCGAGGCGATGAAGACGGCGGCGCTGGATCGCGTTCTGGAAGAACGCTACGAAAAAAGTGACAGATATAAAGGCTTTCTTGATCTTGCGGACACCGCCGGACAGGGACGGGACGACAGACTTCTCTCAGAGCTTACGCTGACGCTCCATGAGAAAATGCAGTGCCATGCCCGACCGGAAAAGTGGGCGCGGGAACAGATTAGACTTATGAAGGCAGACTATACCGACGCCGGAGACACGCCGTGGGGCAGAGAGATACTTGCCGGCGCATTGGAGACGGTAAACTACTGGAGCGGGGAATTTGACGCTCTCATGTCCGCAATATCGGACTGTGATGAGATAAAAAAGGCATATCTTCCGAGTCTCTCCGTGACTGCCGATGGGCTGCGCGAGTATGCGAGATGTCTGCGGCTCGGCTGGGACAGAGCTTATTCCTGCGAAAGCGTCGATTTTCCCCGACTGGGTACTCTGCGCAGTTCTCCCGACCCGGAACTTTCAGAACGCATAAAAGCGAAAAAGGCAGCCTGCAAAAAGGCTGTTGACGGTGTGCGCACCATGATCTACGCCCCCGGTGAAAAGCTGCTGAAAGAGATGGAAAATTCCGTCGGGGCGATGGAGGCGCTCCTTGAACTGACGCTTGATTTTGACAGAGAGTACCGCACCGACAAGCGTCGGGCGGGGCTTGTCGATTACTCCGACCTTGAGCATCTTACGGCACAGCTTCTTACGAACGAAGATGATACTCCCTCGGAAATCGCCGAAAACCTTTCAAAGCGCTATACCGAGATCATGGTGGACGAATATCAGGATGTGAGCAAGGTGCAGGACGTCATTTTCTCCGCAATCTCCGACAAGGGCAGAAACCTCTTCTTCGTCGGTGACGTGAAGCAGAGCATTTACCGCTTCCGGCTTGCGGACCCCGGGATATTCACCGAAAAGTATCTCCGCTATAAAAACGCCGATGAAGCAGCCGAGGGAGAAGCGCGGCGAATCATGCTGCAGGAAAATTTCCGCTCGCGGCGTGAGATACTCGAGTGCGCCAACACGGTATTTTCTCTGTGTATGTCGAAAAGTCTCGGCGATATGGATTATGATGAAAATGCCTCGCTGAAATGCGGCGCATCGTTTGAAGGCAGCGTGCCGGTGCCGGAGATAATGCTGCTTGAGGTGCGGAAAAGCGAGGACGATGAGGAGACGCCCGATAAGACCGCGATGGAGGCCCGCCTTGCGGGAAGAAAGATCAAAGAGCTTCTGACGGCTGACCCGACTCTCGACTATAACGATATAGCGATCCTCATGCGCTCGGCAAATTCAAACGGCGGAATTTACCGGCGGGAGCTTGCCGCCATGGGCATACCCACGGATGCCTCTCAGGGAGGGGAGTTTTTTACCTCCGTGGAGGTCTCGACCGTGATGTCGCTGCTGTCGGTGATCGACAATCCGCACAAGGATATCCCGCTCATTGCCGTGCTGCGCTCTCCGATATTCGGCTTTACGGCAGACGAGCTGTCGATCATCCGAAACGCGAAAAAAGACGGGGATTTTTACTCTGCTTTGACAAAATGTGCGGAAACGAACGGGAAATGCGCAGATTTTCTGAAAAAATTATCGGAATTTCGCACCCTTGCACCGGATATGGGCGCAAGCGAAATGCTTCGAATGCTGATAAACACTCTGGATATGAGCGCGATATTTTCTGCGATGACCGACGGCAGGAGAAGGCTCAATAACCTTGCGGAGCTGTCCGAGCTGAGCGACCGCTTTGACGCGACGGGATATCGCGGACTTCACCGTTTCGTTATGTGGCTGCAGCAGCTCGCAAAGAAAGGGCAGAGCGGCGTATCGGAAGGCTCTGTCAGTGCGGTGAAGATCATGACCGTGCATAAATCCAAGGGTCTGGAATTTCCGGTGGTATTTTTGTGCGATACGGCAAGACAGTTCAATAAGAAGGACAGCCGGGATACGGTGCTTGTTCATTCGGAGCTGGGTCTCGGCCCGAAAGTCACGGATCGGGAAAAGGGGATACAGTACCCGACTCTTGCCCGCCGCGCCATCAAGCTGCGTTCCGAACGGGAAATGCTGTCGGAGGAAATGCGCCTTTTATATGTGGCGCTGACACGCCCCAGAGAACGGCTCTTCATCACTGCGACGACCTCAAACGCCGAAAAACTCATAAGCGACCTGTCGGCTTCGGTCAGTGTGCCAATGCCGCCGCAGACGCTCGCGGTCTGCTCGTCGCCGATCAAATGGCTCGTCAGCGCGGCTCTGGCGGACGGGCAGAAGCATATAAAGCTGACTGTGACTTCCGATGAAGAGGCAGACGCTCTCCCCGATGAGGCGGGGGCGTCGTTTGAGGCGGACGAAAATGCGCTGAAGGAGCTGGAGCAAAATCTGAGCTTTGCATATGCGAACCAAGCCGCCCGGGAGCTGCCCTCCAAGGTCACTGCCACAGAGTTGAAGGGGCACACGGAGAAGGATGAAGACGCCCTTTCCGTAGCGCCGAAGCCGAAGCGCAGCTTCCGTATGCCGGACTTTGCCAAAAAGGACAAACCCCTTACCGGCGCCGAGCGCGGCATCGCCACGCACCTTGCTCTGCAATATATGGATTTTGCGAAAACGGGCACAGTCGAGGCGATAAACGCCGAGATCGAACGGCTTTACGACGCAAAATTTCTCTCCGCAAGAGAGAAGGCCGCCGTAAATGTGAAAGCTCTGTACAAGCTGTTTTCCTCCGAACTCGGAAAGCGTATGATGAACGCCGATATGCTCAAACGGGAGTTCAAATTCTCGCTTCTGTGCGACGCCGGAGAGATATTCGGAAAAGCGCCGGGCGAAGAGGTCTTGCTGCAGGGCGTTGTGGACTGCTGTATTGCGGAAAACGGAAAGCTTACGGTTATAGACTATAAGACCGATAATGTGCGCACGGATGCGGAAATAAAAAGCCGCGGTGAATTCTACCGCGGACAGATAGAGACCTACGCAAAGGCTCTGAAACGTATATTCAACATGGAAGTCGGGGAATGTGTGCTTTATTTCCTTACTCCCGGCAAGGAATTCATTTTGCCCCCCGACAGATAAACGACGGTTAATTCGGCATCTGTTTTGCCGAATTAACCGTCTGCGCGGTTTCTGCTTTGAAAATAAGTCAGGATGACATTCCGGCATATTCCGTCAGCGAACGGCGCTCATGATATGCCGTATAAAAGTTTATCGGTTTGCCAAAAACTGCTTTATCGCAGCGGCGCCGGCATATTTTTCAAATCCGCCGTTACGGACAAGCACAAGAGTAGGAGCCTGCTTTACGCCGTAATGCACAGCCAGCTCCGCATTGTCCTCAGCCATGATCTTCTCGTAGGGGAAGGCGGCCTTTTCCAGATAAGTGTAGACGATGCGGCAGTTGGGGCAGGTAGGAGCGGCAAAGAGGATGTTTCTGTCTTCACCGACTTCCGCGGCGACCTCCTCGGACTTATCTGCGGCATTTTCCGCGGAGAGGGGTCCGTCATGGGTGAGCTTTGAGGTCTCAATGACGTATTCCTTGCGTGTCTCATACTCCTTGGTCTTACCGGCGTTCCAGTTCTGAACAGGACGGTAGTAGCCGGTGATGCGGCTGTATACTTCGGCGGGTTCTCCACATTCGGGGCAGATGAACTGCTCACCGGTGAGATAACCGTGGTTTTTGCACACGGAATATGTCGGGGAGAGCGTATAATAGGGCAGCCTGTAATTTTCGGCGATCTTGCGAACGAGGCTTGCGGCTGCCTCCCAGTTCGGCAGCTTCTCGCCGAGAAAGGCGTGGAAGACCGTACCGGAGGTGTAGCGGGTCTGCAGATCGTCCTGAATATCCAGAGCCTCAAAAATGTCATCGGTAAAGCCGACAGGCAGGTGAGAGGAGTTGGTGTAGTAGGGAGTACCGCCCGGCTCGGAAGCGGTGATGATGTCGGGGAAGTCGGCGGCGTCGTGCTTTGCAAGGCGGTAGGAGGTGGACTCGGCGGGAGTGGCCTCAAGGTTGTAGAGGTCACCGTACTGCTCCTGATAGTCGCTGAGTCTCTCGCGCATATGGTCAAGCACCTGCTTCGTAAAGTCCTGGCACTTTTTGGTCGTCATGTCGGCGCGGATCCATTTGGCGTTGAGTCCGGCTTCGTTCATACCGACGAGACCGATGGTGGAGAAGTGGTTTTCAAAGGTGCCGAGATAGTGCTTCGTGTAGGGGTAGAGACCTTCATTCAGAAGCTTCGTAATGACGGTGCGCTTGACCTTGAGGGAACGGGCGGCAATGTCCATCAGCCTGTCCAGCCGCTTATAGAAATCCGCTTCATCCGCCGCGAGATACGCGATGCGGGGCATATTAATGGTGACAACACCGACAGAACCTGTGGACTCACCCGAGCCGAAGAAGCCGCCGGACTTCTTGCGCAGCTCTCTGAGGTCGAGTCTCAACCGGCAGCACATGGAGCGGACGTCTGAGGGCTCCATATCGGAATTGATGTAGTTGGAGAAGTAGGGAGTGCCGTATTTTGCGGTCATTTCGAACAGCAGTCTGTTGTTCTCGCTGGGAGACCAGTCAAAGTCACGGGTGATGGAGTAGGTGGGGATGGGATACTGGAAGCCGCGACCGTTGGCGTCGCCTTCGATCATGATGTTGATGAATGCCTTGTTGACGATATCCATCTCGGCCTTGCAGTCACCGTAGGTGAAGTCCATCTCTTTGCCGCCGACGATCGCCGGCTGATCCTTAAGGTCTGCAGGGACGGTCCAGTCGAGGGTGATGTTGGAGAAGGGAGCCTGCGTACCCCAGCGGGAGGGAGTGTTCACACCGAAGATGAAGGACTGGATGCACTGCTTGACTTCCTTATAAGAGAGGTTATCGACCTTTACGAAGGGGGCAAGATAGGTATCGAAGGATGAAAACGCCTGTGCGCCCGCCCATTCGTTCTGCATGATGCCGAGGAAGTTGACCATCTGGTTGCAGAGGGTGGACAGATGGCTGGCGGGGGAGGAGTTGATCTTGCCGGGAATACCGAGACCTTCCTTGATAAGCTGACGGAGACTCCAGCCCGCGCAGTAGCCGGTGAGCATACTCAGATCGTGCAGATGAAGATCACAGTTTCTGTGTGCGTCCGCGATCTCCTGATCGTAGACCTCGCTGAGCCAGTAGTTGGCGGTGATGGCGCCGGAGTTGGAGAGGA
>JAUNND010000016.1 GCA_030531595.1 Eubacteriales bacterium
CTTTAACACAGTTTAACACTTGCTATATACAGTTCGAGTCTTGTATCGTCCATCATAAAAGAACCGTAATTTTGATACAAGGTATCGGATTACGGTTCTTTTGTTATTTCACCCCCTACCGCTGAAAATGCCTACGCACATAGGCTTTTCTGACTTCTTTCAAACGAATATATAAATTGAGTGCCTCGAAGGATTGATTTCCTCCGGGGCGCTTTTTCGTTTTATGGCTTTTTGTATTCCGCTGCCGATTTAGTTATCGTGTGAAAGATAGGCAATCGTGTGGAAGATGGGGTTATCGTGCGGAAGACAGGAAATCGTGTAAAAGGTATTTATTAGTCAATAACTGACTACTTTTTAAAATATTTTTCAATTATAAAGCAACCGATTGCGATAAAATGCGACTATATAGTTGAGAACACTCGAGAGTACTCAAGGAGGTCCGTCATGGAAGACTTAGATATTGTCGGACTGTTTTTTCAAAGAAACAGTTTGGCTATTGAAGAAAGCCATCGGAAATACGGGAAAAGTATGCAGCGAACTGCATTCAACATACTGTCGGATTATGAAGATTCGGAAGAATGTGAAAACGATGCGCTGTATGCTGCGTGGAACCGTATTCCGCCCACAAAGCCACAATCACTTGGTGCATACCTGATCAGCATAACAAGAAACATAAGTATTTCAAAGTTGCGTCAGAGATATGCAGGAAAACGTGGAACCGGGGAATATTCTTTGGCTTTAGATGAACTTAATGATGTTATATCTTCAGGACATACACCGGATGAAGAACTGAATGCCAAAGAAATGGCCATGGTGATAAACCGATTTCTTTCTACTCTTAAGTCTGATGATAGAACAATATTTGTCAGCCGGTACTGGCTTGTGGAACCCGTGAAGCAAATTGCTCAAAATCTTGGCACAAGCGAAAGCCGAGTAAAAAGCTCACTTTCCAGAAGCCGAAAAGCACTGGCAAGGAAGTTGAGATCGGAGGGGTACATATGAAATCCGAAGTAATCATAGATGCAATGAATTGTATTGATGAAAAATACAAGGTCGAGGCATTACGCAATTTACAGAATCTCTCCGCATCTCCGTGTGATGAAAAGGAGATTTACCAAGTGCATAGAAAAGCAAAAAAAATCAGCAGAACAGCACTAATAGCTGCTGTTTTGGCAACATTGCTTGTCGGCTCGGCATTCGCCGTGTGGAGCATCCATTCTGCACGGCAGCAGGAGTTGCGGGAAGACATGCGAATTGACGAAAAAGATGTGAACAGCTACGTAGAATTTGACCTGTCGGATGAGGCAAAGGAAACGGGCGTTACATTACTCTCAACTGTCAACGATGGTGAAACACAGCGTGTCTTCGTCAATGTGTCGCCTGTAGAAAAAGAAGAACTGGACAGACTGGAAACTGTTTCCTTTGCCTGGAGGCTTGACGGCATGACGGTGAACGGTGAGGATTACTGGATGACTGCCACTCCCAAAATGAGAGCCGATACTACCGCTGTAGGGCATGATGCAGTTCGGGATGCTATTTTACGCGATGCCTACGATGAAAGCACAAAAACACTGACTCTCCAATGCTTTATTCATAAAGAAGAAATTGCGCAGGCACAGGCATTTGAGAACGGCGAAAGCGTTCATCTCACGGTAACGCTTTGGGATCATCATGCTCAGGCGGATGCCGGGGTCGGCTCATCAGACGAATGGCTCCGCAGCCAGAAGAGCTTTGGCAGCGTTTGGTTTACCCCCACGGAGAATGAAACGAGATACTTTGACTTCAATCGTTCCATATACCATGATGAGGAGCTTGATAAAGAGATTGAAATAATCGGTCTGGAACTGACACCCTTCAGCGCTGTCTGGAAAGTACATTATGAGGGGGATGCGTCCTTCCATACCCCGGAGGCTGATTGGGATTCCTATAAGGATTGGGCTGCTTTGGAGGACAAGGTCTGTATAGAATCCAAGATCATTTTCTCAAACGGCACAGAGTTTTCTACCGGCGGCGCTCTGACTGCCCCGTATAAAAACGGCGTGGTGGAGCAGCACTGCGATTGGGGAGGTGCAATCAACATTGATGACGTTCAGCGAATCGTTCTGGACGACCTCGTTCTTTGGGAAAACAAATGATTTAAAATTCACCCCCTTGGTAAAAGTTCACTCCCAAAAAGATAGAAATTCACCCCCTAAACTGATTGGGGGTGAACTCTGAGCCCATTGTATGATTATTAGGGTCATTTGCCACAAACTCCGAGGAAGTTTTCCCCGGAGTTTTTTCTATGCTCCAATGGGTCGGCTCGAACTTGTGACCTCTGTTTGAGCGAGCATAGCGAGCGGATAAGAGCGGCGAAGCCGGGTGCGCAGCACCGGGCTCGCCACAAGTTCGAGTCTTGTATCGTCCATTCCTTAATCCACACTGAAAAGTGTGGATTTTTTATTTTCCTAATTCAAAACACAAACCTATTCCCGCTCAAAAGTTCTGATTGCTTTTCCAAAAAAGCTTTTCCATTTAGTTTTCCATTTAAGCACCTGTTATCTGCATAATCTCATTATCAAGATTCTTTGCGGCACTTTCTTTTGCTTTCCCTTTTATCGCCGATTTTTTTCGGCGATAAAAATCGGCGATAAAGACAAAGTCGGCGTGCTCCTGTCCGGCTCAGCAGATTAACATTTTCCTTTCCGTGTCCGAAGCAATCTGCTGTCAACTGACTGAATCTTTGGCCGAAAGCTCGGTCAGTTCAGTCGCTTCAGTCATATTGCTTTCTTGTTATTATTAAAACGTTTTGATTCATTATTTTCCTTATGTTTATTTGTTGACTTTGGTTATAATTTTGAGTATAATATTTTTAGTTCGCGACGAATTGGAAGTGCTTATATGGATTATATGACAGAGCTTGCCGCTATTGCAAAAGAACATGGCGGCATAATCGAAACAAAAGATGCAACACAGAACGGAATATCCAAGGCCATGTTGAGCAAACTGTGCAAAGAAGAGAAAATCCATCGTCTTGTGAAAGGTCAGTATATTCTGCCGGATGATATACAGGACGAATTGTTGTCTATCAGTAAACGTTCCGAAAGCATTGTTTTCTCCCACGAAACAGCCTTGTTCCTGCATGGCATTTCTGACCGGACACCGTTTGTACATACAATCACGGTTCCTTCGGATCGCATTCCCTCATCATCTGTCAAATCTGAATGTAAGGTATATTACATCAAGCCGGAGTTATTTGATCTTGGCAGGACAAAATTAATGACTCCTTCAGGAAATGCCGTTCCTGCATACGATCTTGAACGCACAATCTGCGACGTAATACGAAGCCGCAATAAAATAGGAACAGAAACTTTCCTCGCCGCATTAAAGATGTATGCCGCAAGCCAGAAGAAAGATCTGAATAAGCTCAGTTCTTATTCAAAACAGCTTCGTATATCAAAGGTTCTGCATCAGTATCTGGAGGTCCTGCTATGAGCAATGCAATGAGTCTGAAAGCAAAAATACGCAATATAGCAAAAAAGAAAAATATCCCTGCACAGGTCATTTTGCAAAACTATATGTTTGAGCGATTGCTTGTACGTCTTTCCGCCTCTGAATACAAGGAGAAGTTTGTTTTGAAAGGCGGTATGCTTGTTGCTGCGATCGTCGGACTGGATAACCGTGCAACGATGGCTATGGATACCACCCTGAAAAACCTTTCCCTCACTCCGGAAGCAATTTTGAGTGCATTAGAGCAGATTTGTGGTATTTCCTTCGATGATGAAGTAAAATTTGAAATAGGAACTATTTCGCCCATCCGTAATGTTAATCCAAAGGCTTGGACACGCCCACGTGGATAACAAATTTTTCTTACTTATTTTCATTCTTTAGAGATTAATACAGAACGATGCAGTATAACACGTAGAGCAAAATAAGAAAACCTAATACAATAGGAGCAGCGGCGCACCGCTGCTCCCTGCTTTTTCTGCAAGATATATCCATTCCGCCGCTTTATTCCGACACGCAGCGAAATAATTGCGGGAATTATCATTCTTTTATCCATATCTTCTGTTTTTCCGCTTCACGGATCAGTCCGTCCCGAAAGTCCGGATGGGCTATGGAGATTAGAAGCTCCGCACGCTCCCATGTGGTCCTCCCTACAAGGTTTACAACGCCGTACTCCGTGCAGACAAGGTAGGACTGACTTCTCGGATCTGTCACGATATCGCCGGAGAAATGCGGAACGATGCGTGATCTTACAGCGCCGCTGTGATCCGTATAGGTCGAGGTCATGCAGATAAACGCTTTCCCGCCTGCGGACATGGCGGCGCCCGTGACATAGTCAAGCTGTCCGCCCGTCCCGCTTATATGGCGGAGGCCCGCGCTCTCGGCACATATCTGACCGTACAGGTCGACGGCTATGCAGTTGTTGATGGAGATCATGTTGTCGTTTTTTGCTATCGTCTCGGTCGCGTTCACATACTCAAGCGGAGCTATCATCACGCCGGAGTTGTGATCCACCCAGTCGTACAGCTGTCTTGAGCCGATGACCATGCCGGTAAGCCCCTTGCCCCTGTGTAGCGTCTTCTTTTTATTCGTAAGAACGCCCGCCTCAAAAAGTCGGAGATAAGCATCCGAGCACAGCTCGGTATGCATACCGAGGTCTTTCAGATCGGACTGCGCCATCAGCTTGCCGAGAGTGTCGGGAAGGCTGCCGATACCGAGCTGCAAAGTGGCGCCCGACGGGATATAAGGGATTATATTGTTTGCGATCTGCCGCTCCTGCTCGGTTGGCATATCGCCGTGTCCGGGTATGACGACATCCTTGTGCTCACCCTCCACGATGTAATCCACATCGGAAATGTGAATACATTCATCAAAGCCTCCGTTTATCCACGGAAGGTTTTCGTTTACTTCAAGAA
This sequence comes from Eubacteriales bacterium, assembly GCA_030531595.1. Classification (GTDB taxonomy): domain Bacteria; phylum Bacillota; class Clostridia; order Oscillospirales; family Oscillospiraceae; genus Limivicinus. The sequence continues at coordinate 4,902 of JAUNND010000016.1, forward strand.
TGACGATATCCGCCTTGTCAAGAATGCCCTTCGCCACACCCGCTCCGCCGGAAAGATTGAAATAGCCGTGCTTATCCATCGGCGTGACACACATCATGGCGACGTTGACCGTGAGAAAGTGCCGGTAATACGGGATAACGTTTCTGAATATCATCGGTATATAATTGCATAAGCCCTTATCGCACAGCTTACGCTCATAGTCCGAGCAATGCCAGGTGTTATAGATGAAATGCCTGCGCTCCGGGTCACACTCGACGATCTCGAGAGGTCCGAAAAGAAGGCTGCCTCGGACCTTTACGTCATACAGCTCTTCCTTCCTTTCCGCCAGAGCCTTGTCCAGCAGATACGGAAAGCATATATTGGCAGTATAGTCGATCCAGTCTCCGCTCTTTACCACCTGAACTGCCTCCTGGGGTGTACGGAGTTTTCTTTTATACTCTTCCGAATAGTTCATAACGGATGCTCCCCTTCTTTAAGGCAATACCGCATAATGCGGCAAGAGCAGATGGCGAGAGAAAATGGGTTCTGATGAAGGCATTTTTTTGCAGGAATACTTTGTGTATTTCAAGAAAAAATGACAAAATCAGGGCACATTTTATCCGTCAGCTGCCGCAGACGTATTGTGCGGTGTTGCCTTAATACGATCGTTCTTCCAAGCGTCATTATAGCAGGCACACAATTCCATGTCAAAAGCTTTATATCATAATGTTGAGTACTTGAAATATGCGTGATGAATAGTATATAATCATGTAAGAGGTTATTGTGAAGCTTAAAGGAGCGGATATAAAATGAAAATCGTAATAATGGATGACACTATCGTAAATCCCGGTGATTTGAGCTGGAAACAGATCGAAAAACTCGGTCAGCTCACGGTCTACTCCGGGCAGGCAGCAGGAATGGATGAGCTTATCCGCAGAGCGTCGGACGCGGATATCATCCTCGCCGATCTGCCGGAGGTCCCTCACGGTCTGATCGAGGCGTGCCCGAAGCTCAAGGGTATCTTTCTCTTTGCGACCGGCTATGACTCCGTAGATCTTGAGGCGGCGAAAAAACGCAATATAGTCGTTTGTAACGTGCCCTCCTACGGCACCGCAGCCGTATCTCAGTATGCCATTTCCCTGCTGCTCGCCATCTGCAGCAATATCGACTTCTATTCCGAAAAGGTGCATGAAGGACTCTGGCTCAACCGCTCGAAGGAGATCGTCGGCGAACACCGGCTTATCGAGCTTGAGGGCAAGACAATGGGTATCATCGGCTTCGGTAAAATCGGTCAGCGCGTGGGGCTTATCGCAAAGGCCATGGGCATGAACATCATCGCCTACAACCGCTCGCAGAACGATGCGGGACGCGCCATCGGCGAATATGTGACCCTTGACGAGCTGCTCGAGCGCTCGGACGTCATATCTCTCCATGCCCCGCTCAACGAACAGAGCCGCCATATCATCAACGCTGCCGCGATCGAAAAAATGAAGGACGGCGTGATCGTCATCAACAACGGGCGCGGCGGTCTGATCGACTCAAAGGCTCTTGCCGACGCGCTTATTTCAAGAAAGGTCTACGCTGCCGGGCTGGACGTTGTTGACGGAGAGCCTATCGCCTCGGACGATCCGCTGCTCTCCGCTCCTCACTGCATCATCACCCCGCACATAAGCTGGCTGCCCAGGGAGGCGCGGCAGAAGATCGTCGACTGCTGTGAGGAAAATATAAAGGCTTTCCTCGAGGGAAAGCCCGTAAACAACGTTGCGGTATAAAGCCGCCGTGCGTGGGAATATATGTAAATCCGATTGATTTATACGATCCGGTATGGTATAATGTTACCTATAAAAATTATTTTCAAGGGGATCATCTATGGAAAAAAACAGCATTTTCAAAAGTCTGCCTTTCCGTCTTCTGCTCGGTCTGGCAATAGGCATCGTTCTCGGCCGCGTTTTCGGTGAGGGAGCGATGAAGGTAGTCGTGTCCGTCAAAAACGTTCTCGGTCAGGTGATCATGTTCTGCGTTCCGCTGATCGTTATCGGCTTTATCGCACCCTCGATCACATCTCTGGGACAGAACGCGTCAAGGCTTCTGGGCGTTGCAATAATCATCGCCTACGCCTCCTCCGTTCTGGCGGCACTGATGTCTACCGCCGCAGGCTACGTACTTATCCCGCATCTGGCGATTGCCTCTGACGCCTCTGTCAAGGCTCTGCCGGATGATATTTTCGCGCTGGCGATCCCTCAGATCATGCCGGTCATGTCCGCTCTCGCGCTGAGCCTTCTGCTCGGTCTGGCGGCTGTCTGGACAAAGTCGAAAACCACCATCACCCTGCTCAAGGAATTTCAGAATATCATCCTTGAGATCGTCAAGAGGGTAATTATCCCCATACTGCCCTTCTACATCTGCGGCACCTTCATCTGTCTCAGCTACGACGGCACGGTCACTCAGCAGTTCCCCGCGTTTTTGCAGATCATCGCCATCGTTCTGATCGGGCATTTCGTCTGGATGGCTCTGCTCTATACCGTTGCCGGTCTCTACTCCGGAAAGAAGCCCTCGGAGGTCTTTAAGCACTATGGTCCCGCCTATCTCACCGCCGTCGGCACGATGTCCTCCGCCGCTACCCTCTCCGTGGCTCTTGACTGCGCACACAAGTCAAAGGTACTGCGCCGTGATATGGTCGATTTCGGCATCCCTCTCTTTGCCAATATCCATCTGTGCGGCTCCGTGCTCACGGAGGTTTTCTTCTGCATGGCGATCAACCTCATGCTCTACGGCAGTCTTCCCACGGTCGGAACGATGATACTTTTCTGCGTCCTGCTCGGTATCTTCGCGGTCGGTGCTCCCGGCGTTCCCGGCGGCACTGTCATGGCCTCTCTCGGTATCGTTATCTCCGTTCTCGGCTTTGACTCCACCGGCACCGCGCTTATCCTCGCCATCTTTGCCCTTCAGGACAGCTTCGGCACCGCCTGCAACGTAACCTCCGACGGTGCGCTCACTCTCATACTCACCGGCTATGCCGAAAAGCACGGCATCAAGCCTGCAGAGGAAGAGTGATCTCCTGATTATATTGTGCAAAAACACCGCCTTTTTCAAGCAATGTCATTAAGTTAAGGCTTTCTGAGTGTAGGGAACGGTCAAGACCGTTCCCTACCGTGCGTTTGCTAACTTACTGCCATTGCTTTTTCAAGGCGGTGTTTTTTATTCTTTTGCGGCTTTTCTCACGGTAACGATACCGATTATATTGGAGACTATGCCGAAAGCGTCCGTTGCGGCGGACACGTAATTCATAACGGCGAAATCGTAGAATATCCACGCGCTCTGCGAAATGATATATACGGTTTTCAGCTTTACGACATTCTCAACATCCAGAAAGCACGTAATAAGAGTCGTGCCGATGATCGGAAGAACGCCTAATAAGCCGTGATTGTTTGCCATCAGTCCGGGGCCTATCAGTATCGCGGTCAGAATAAGCTTCAAGGTCCATGTGTATTTCACCTTGAGGCTCAACACATTACGCACTATCGAGACAGCGTTGAGCACCGCGCCCGTATACGCGCCAAGCACGATATTGGAAAGACCGAGAAATGTGAGCTGTCCTAATTGAAGGGTCAGCATCTTTTTTCTCGTTTTCGCAAGCCCCATTGCAACCAGCAGAACAGCGGCGGCAAAAGAGAGAATATTCCCCAAAAGTACCTTATTAATACTTCATCATCCCTTTACCGCACCGGCTGTCATGCCTTCCACAAAGTACTTCTGTACCGCCGCGAAGAGGAGCACAACGGGAATCGTAGTTATCGTACCGAGCGCCATTATGATACCCCAGTCTATGTGCGTGGAGCTTATGTAGTTTGATATACCGACCGTGAGCGTCTTCATGGCTTCCTTGTTGATAAGTACGCTTGAAAGCAGGAACTCGTTCCACGACATGATAAACGCCATAATGCCTGTTGAAAGTACGCCGGAGACACACAGCGGGAAGTCTATCTGTATAAACACCTGCCACTCGTTCGCGCCGTCTATCATCGCCGCCTCGTCTATCTCCTTCGGCAGCTTGCGGAAGAAGGATATGAGAAGCCAGACGGAAAACGGCAGAGTTATCGTCAGATGTCCGATGATAACGCCCACATGACTGCCGGTGAGGTGCAGAGCCGCCATTATCTTATAAAGCGGGATCATCAGCATTATCGGCGGAATGCAGTACGCCGCTAAAATGCTCATTCTCAGAAGTCTGCTGCCCTTATAGCTGAAACGTGTTACGGAATATGCCGTCAGAGTGCCGATGACCATGTCGATGACCATGACTATTCCGGCGATCTTCAGAGAGTTGAGGAAATAGTGGATAACATTCTCGTTGGCAAATGCCTGTTTATACCACTCGGTCGAGAAAAATCTGGGGAACACCTTCGGAGGGACATTGAACAGCTCCGTGCCGGGCTTGAAGGAGCTTACCATCATCCACAGCAGAGGGAAGCCGACCATAATAAGAACACAGACCACAAGAACGAAGGTCACGATAGCAGATCTCATTTTCTGCTGTTTAATGCTGCTTTCTTTCACTGTCTTTTCCCCCTTTCTTATTCGTCAGCCGCACCGGTTCTCAGATAGAACACGATGCACACAAACATCAGCACGCCCAGAACCATCGATATCGCGGACGCCGCGCCGAGCTGGAACGAGCCGAAGGATGTGCTGTATATGAGTATCGGCAGATGCGTTGTCGAGCCGACAGGTCCGCCGCCGGTTATCATGTAGATAAGGTCGTAATAGGTCGCCGTCCAGATGGTACGCAAAACTATGAGGACTGCGGTCGTGCCGCGAAGCTGAGGCAATGTGATGTAGAGAAAGGACTGCCACTTTGTGGAGCCGTCGACCGTTGCGGCCTCATACAGCTCCCTGTCTATCGATTTCAGCGCCGCCCAGTATATGAGCATCGGGAACGGGTATGAACGCCATATATTTATGATGACGACCACCCACATCGCGGGTCCTTTCATGGCAAGGAGCGATTGACGCGGCTCTATCCAGCCCGCCTGCTGCATCCAGTAGCTGAGAATGCCGTAGTCGGAGTTGAGCACCCATTTTGCGATAAGCGCCATCGTGACGGCGGGGACGACATATGGGATAAGCAGGAAGCTTCTCAAAGCCGTTGCACCCTTCATCGGGCGGCTTATGAGAAGTGCCAGTGCAAGACCTAAAACTATCTGACCGAGGACCGACCAGAAGGTCCATTTGCAGGTGTTCCAGAAATACTTCTTGAACAGCTTGTTGGAGAACATTGTGATATAGTTCTTTATACCGACAAAATGGACAGCCTTCTTTGTGGAAAGCTGTGCGTCCGTAAAGCTCAGAACCACGTTATAAACTACCGGGTAAAGCACAAAAACGAGTAAAAAGATGATTGCCGGAAGTGCAAAAGCCAAGCCGATCATATTGTGTCTTTTTGCGTACCCGCCTGAAAGTCTTCTTTTCTGAATAGTTGTTTCTCCCATTTTTATGACCATTCCATTCATTATAACTTAAGGCACAAAATGACCATGAAAAAGGAATGGTCATAAAAATGTGCCATGCTTTTCGGTTGCCGCACAAGCGGCGAGAAAAGCGGCTTTATATAATCAAGGTTGAAAAAAAGTTTCAACCTTCTAATCTCCCGGTTTATATACGAGTATTCCGTCAAATCCGATGCTTTAATCTTTCCGTAGGGCGGGGGCTCTGCTCCCGCCGTGACATTGCAGACAAATCGATCTTTCGGCGGGAGCAGAGCCCCCGCCCTACAATCAGTTTTAAAACAAGCGGGAGGAGAGAGTTCTCCTCCCGCTGAGTGAGTTACTTAATGCTGTTGAACCGTCAAGGATCACATGGTTGCGGCGAATGCAGCCAGATCGTCATTGATCAGCTCGTATGCCTCTTCGGAGGTGTAGGTGCCGTCGCAGGCGCCCTGCAGAGCCTCACCGAAGATGGTGGTGCCTTCGATGTGTGCGGACATCGGGGACAGACCGTTCTCCATGCCGTACCAGTACCATGTGGTGTTCTCGAAAGCATTCATGATGGTGTCAACCTCGGTCTGGAATGCGGCGACCTTCTCGCTTGCCTTGTAGATCTCAAATGCAGGCAGATAGGAGGGGAATGCAAACATAGGACGGGAGAGAGCACGCTCTGCGGCACGCTCGGGAGTGTAGAGCTTGGTCAGGAACTCGGAAACAAGAGCGGTACGCTCGTCGGTGTCCTGCTTGGTGCCGACGAAGCAGTAGCCGGAACCGAAGGATGCGACCTTGTTGCCGTCAACACCGGGGAAGTCGAAGCAGCCGAGCTTGTCGACCATCTCGGGAGCATTGCCCTGTGCATTGCCGATGACAGCGCCCATATCGAGGGTCATGCCGACAGTGCCGGAGACAGCAAGTGCGTTGCGGTAGTCGCCCCAGCTCCATGTGAGGGAGCCGGCGGGAGATGCGGACTTGTACAGGTCAACGAGGTAGTCAATAACTTCGATCATCTGATCCTTTTCCTGATCGAATACGTACTCGCCGGTTGCGGGATCAAGGAAGTATACGCCCTTGGAGCACATCAGCTCATAGAGGGTCTGTGCTGCAACCTGAACGCCGTCAAGAGGTACGGGGAAGCCCTTCATTGCGTCGCCGTCGTTCAGAGCTTCTGCTGCTGCCTTGAACTCAGCCCAGGTGGTGGGGATCTCAAGACCCTTCTGCTCGAACAGGTCCTTGCGGTACCATACGGAGGTGTGCATTGCCCAGTCGGGGAGGCCGTAGATGTGGCCGTCAGCGCCGGTCAGAACGGTCTTGTATGCATCGGAGAAGTCATCGGCGCCGATGCCGTTGATGATCTCATCCAGAGGCATGAGGACTTCGTCTGCGTAGAGCTGTGCGGTGCCGCCGAAGTTGACGTGCATGACGTCGGGAACTTCGTCGGTGGCAGCAGCGGTAGCCAGCTTACCGATCATTTCGCTGAAGGAGAGCTTTTCAACTTCAACTTCAACGCCCATCTCAGCGCCCAGTTCGGTGAACTGCTTGTTGAGGACCTCAAACTGTGCATCTGCTGTGAGGCAGGTCCAGATGACCAGCTTCTCGGGCTCTTCTGCCTGACCGAAAACGGTGAGGGAGAACATTGTGAGAACTGCGAGGAGGAGTGCTATCAGTTTCTTTGCTTTCATGTTTTTGCGTCCTTTCCTTGTTGTGTATATTTGTACGGAGAAAACTCCGCCAAATCCGTAAAATAACAGAATACAATCCGTTTTCGGAGCCGCTTTGCCGCTCCGAAAACTCTCTAAGGCGAGCCATGCGAGCCCTCGCGCCGACCAAAGCGGGCGTAAGCCCGATGCGATAAGCGCGAGTGATTAATAAAATGTAAAACGAAGTTTTACATTTTATTAGAGTATACCGCCCTGCTCAATTAGCTTCGCCTGCAGCGCCTTGATATCGACGTTGCGTGCGGTAACGCCTGCCTTGACTGCCATGGCGGCGGCGGTGCCGACGGCCTCGCCCATGACCATGCACTGAGGCATACAGCGGATGCAGTTTGCGACCTCAATTTCATAAGAAGCGCAGCGGCCTGCGACCAGCAGGTTTTCCTTGCCCTTGACGACCATGCAGCTATAAGGGATAGTCATGGAGGTACCCGGTTCGAGGTCATAAACTACCATTGTCTCACCCTCGGGAGTGTGGAAGCCGGCGGGCATTGCGCCGCGGCCGATGCTGTCGGGGAAGTCCTTCGCGTCGAGGAAGTCCTGGAACTTGACCTCGTAATCGCAGATGACGCGGCGGGACTCACGAATGCCGAGCATAGCCGCGATCGCGGTCAGGTAGGAGTTTTCAAAGCCGGGGATGTAATTCTTCATCGCCCATGCCACATCGTACAGGCACTTCTGAGAGAAGTTCTCCTGCTCGGTACGGGTCTCCATGCCGACGGTGCTGTTGGCCTCCAGAGCACCCGAGCAGTTGATGGTCATTTCACCTGGGTTGGGAGTGGAGGTGAAAATGCCGAGCCAGTGGCGGAGATATTCCTTGTCTGCGGGCAGGTCGACATCCTTCAGCTCGTCCTTGAGGCCGAAGTGCATCATACCCGGGAAGCTTCTGTAATCGTGCCATGCGGGGGGCATCATGGTGTCCATCACGGGAGGATTATCCTCGTAATACTTTGCGACCTTCTCCATGTCCACGCCTGCCATCTTGCCGATAAGGGACATGGGCTGAATATCCTCGTCCTTGCGGATATCGTATGTAGCGCCCGCCTTGGCGCACACGCCCGCATCACCCGTGCAGTCGATGACGACCTTTGCGTGGACCTCGATGATATTCATTTCGGATACGACGACCAGACCGGTGACGGTATCGCCATCCTGCAGTACGTCAATGATCTGGGTGTTCAGCCATGTGGTGAGGTTGGGCTCCTTTGCCGCCAGATCGTCCAGAACGACCTTTGCGACCTCGGTATCGTAGAGGTAGCACACGTCCATTTCGGGGTCCTTGTCAACGATGGCGCCCATGTCGTTGAGAATGTTTCTCAGCTCCCATGTCATACCGCCGACACAGCGCTTGAGCTTATCGGAAAAGCCGACCCATGCGCCCTGCATACCGGAGGTGAACTGACCGCCGAGGCAGCGGTTCTTTTCAACAACGAGAGTCTTTGCGCCGTTTCTTGCGGATGCAAGAGCCGCGATGCAGCCTGCGGTGCCGCCGCCGGCAACTATAACATCAAATTCTTTAGTAATCATTTAATTCCTCCGTGCGGTAAAACCGCACAAACAATTTCGATGAATTATGAACCGTAGGGCGGGGGCTTGCTCCCGCCGAAAAATCAAAGCTTTTTCCGTTCTGCGGCGGGAGCAGGCCCCCGCCCTACAGTTTCGCCCCATCTCACACCCTGCATAAAGCAGGGTGCGGGAAAGGACAAAAAACATACTCTAAATATCTGAACAGGCTCCCTCTTTGAGGTGTGCGCAGCCATCCCGTAAGGGTGAGCTGTCACGCCGTGCGTGACTGAAGGAGACGCTTATTATGCGATGTAACCGAAGTGCTTGAGCACCTTCTTGAGTCTCTCCATATCCTCTTCGGGCAGCTCGGAAATAACGGGCTTGCGGCAGTAACCGGCGTCAACACCGCGCAGCTTCAGACCTTCCTTGATGATCTGCAGCCACAGCACGTCGCCGTTGGAGTCTGCTTCGGTGAACAGAGGCAGGTAGGGCCATACCAGCTCCTGCTGAGCCTTCATTGCCTCGGCGGTCTTCTTTGCCTTGGCGAGATTGTAAACGGTGGAGTTCTCTTTCGGGAACAGGTTGCCGGTGCCGACGACCCAGCCGTCAGTCCAGCAGGACAGAGTCTCAACTGCGCACACGTCATAGCCGTAGAACAGGTTGAAGTTCTCGTCGGTCAGACGGCGGAGGTTCTGCTGTCTGAATACGTCTGCCTGACGCTCCTTGATAGCGTCGATGCAGCCCTCGTTGTAAAGCTTTGCGATGAAGCGGTCGTCAAGAAGAACGGTGGAGTAGTAGGGGTTGTGGTACATCATGACGGGGATGTCGATTGCGTTGTGGATCTCCTTGTAGTGCCAGTACAGCTCTTCCTTGTTCGGGCCCATGTACCAGGGAGTGACAGCCATGATGCCGTCGGCGCCGTCTGCTTCGGCTGCCTTGGACATCTCGACAACGTCCTTGGTGCGGTATGCGCCGGTGGAGGCGACGACCTTGATGCCGTACTCGTGACCGGCCTCAATGTATGCCTTGTTGACTGCGATCTGCTCGTCCTTCTCCAGAGCGATCATCTCACCGGTGGAGCCGGAGGGAATGATGCCGGTAACGCCGTTGTCAGCGAGGAACTTTGCAACTTCCTTGATGCCCTGGAAGTTGATGGACTCGTCCTTGTTGAACGGAGTAATAACGGGAATATAGATACCTTCGAGTTTTGTTCTTGCCATTGTGATTTTCTCCTTAAACAATAAATTGTTTTTATACGGAACAGACGTTTCTGCGGAACAGATGTTTCGTCGGAATACCTATTCCGATTTTGAATATAAACCCTTTTCACCGTAAAGTCAACATCTGTTTTTTGTCACGATGCTTTTTGTTGATTTTGCAAAAAAAGACTCCTGCCGCTTTGTAGAAAAGCGACAAGAGCGCATAAACATACCTATTATATATTAATTCGCCTTATTGACAGATATGCGTCAAATGGTATAAAATAACCTATAATTACACTGTTCGACACGGAGGACCGATATAATGGAAAGCACTGTCCAGAAGGCTGAAACGATAAAAATGGTCGAGAGCGCCATGAGCGTGCTCGATCTGCTTCGCGGCGCAAAAACGCCCCTCGGTGTCAATGCCGTTGCCAAGACCTGTGCGCTCAATCCGTCCACCGCTTTTCGTATTCTGAAAACGCTTGAAAAGACCGGATGGGTCTATCAGCTTGAAGAGGGGCAGTACATAGCCGGGGAGAAGCTCAGCTTCGTCACCGATCGGAACAATTTCCATATCGCGCTGAGCGACGCGGCAAAGTGCCCCATGGAGCAGTGCACCGCCAGACACGGTCTGGCGATGAATCTTATCGTGCGCAACGGTCCCGACTGCTACATTCTCCAGCAGTCGCTCACCAAATCCATTATCAACTATGTTCCTCCCCTCCACTCGGTACTCCCCTACTACGCCTGCGGCGGCGGCAAGATCCTTTTGTGCGAGCTGCCGGAGACTCTGGTCGATCAGCTTCTCGAAACGCACAGACCTGAAGCTCTGACGCCGTTCACGATAACCGATCCCGAGGAATACAAACGCCTCCTCGTGCAGACCGAAAAGGACGGGTACGCGATAGATTTTCAGGAGAGCAGCATCAACGGAAGCTGCATCGCCGTTCCAGTGCGCGACAAGGACGGCACGATCATCGCTTCCCTCTCCTTCAGCGGACTTATCGGCGTATCCGCGCCGGAAAAGCTGCTCAAATACGTTCCGTATCTTACGGAATGTTCAAAAGTCATCACGGACACTCTTTATAAATGTTGGGAAATCTGAATAAACGCTGATATTTCAGGGCGGCAGAATTGCCGCCCTCAAATCGTCGACAAAGTCTTGAAGACTTTGTCGACGAGAATTACTCGCGCTTATCGCATCGGGCTAACGCCCTCTTTGGTCGGCGCGAGGACGCGTAAAACGCGCCTCAGGGTGTTTTTGAGGCAGCAAAGCTGCCTCAAAAACAGATTTAACTCTACTCGCATCTATGGGCGCGAACTCTGTGAGGCTTTGTCTACAGTCTGAGGGCGGCAGGAATGCCGCCCTGTTTTTTTATCGGGGTGCGGGGACCGGTGTCGGCTCGGTGAGCTTCTGTACATCGCCGAGGCTTTGGAGGACGAGGTTTGTATTCTCCGTTATCCATTGACAGCATCTTTCAGCGTCCATATAGATGATAAATTCCTTCCATCTTATACTCTCATAGCGGTCGAGGTTATCAAACCGAAACTCTATCCGCAGAGTGGAGCGGTTTGCGTTATACTCCTCACCCTGCACAGGCCACAGCCTTGCCATGTGTCCGTCGGCGGCGTCGGGGAGAATGCAGCTTTCATAAAACTGCGCTGCCTGCTTCGGGGAAAGAGAAAACGACTGAGTTTCCTGCTCACCGCACGAGTTTACATAATAACCGTATATCATACAGTCGATAATATCGTCCGCCGTCAGACCTTCCGGCAGAGCGACGCGGCTGTTTACCGCCTCCGGCACATTTATAACGCTTTCAATGGCGTACAGGTCGGGGCTTGACTCGCCGTTTAACTCACGGTTTATCGTATAGCTTCGTGTCAGTGTCTTTCCGTTTTTAAGCGTATAGCCGATGCCGAGGTAATCAATATCGGCCGTGACAAGCTCGTTATTTTTCTTGCTGTCGATTATCTGACGGTGAAGCTCGGTAATCTTTTCGATGTTCTCCGGCTCTTTGTATTCGGTGTCCATGCTGTAATACAGCGTGACCGACTCGACCTCCTCCGCGTCCGGCACGTATCTTTCAAAGCCGAACATATCACACTCACAGCCCACGGCAAGCACAAGAATTATAAGCGTGAATACGATAAACCCTTTCCAGTGCCCGTGAAAGACTCTGAGGCTCCTGTCAAGGAGCATCTGCGCGGCAAAGTAGCCGATAAAGCCGCCGATAACAAGAGAAACGACCGTCCTTATACCGGCAGACGCGCCGTTGAAGCTGCCCTCATAAAACATCGCATACATGAAGGGAGCAAAAATGCAGGCGCCGGCAAGCGCGGCACAGTATTTGAACACCGGCTTCAACACCTTCACCGCAACTATATCGCCCGCACTCTCCATCGCCCTTTTGCGGTAGAGAAGCAGAGCAACGACCGACAGCACGATACCGGCTATGCAGTACCAGCCAAGCAAATCCCCGTTATACACCCGCAGATTGCGGGAATACGCGATGCCGTTTTCAACGATCCTGTCACTCTCCGCATAGAGCGACTCCAGACCGATAAAGGGCGACAGCTTCCGAAAAAGCTCGCTTTCATGGAAGGAAAAGCCGTAGAGCAGAGCTTGCAGTGTTGAACCGATACCGGCGTAGGCGAGATACGGCGCAACGCCCAAAAGCGAGTATGCAAAGGGCAGGACAACTATGTTTCCCGTGAGCACAGCGCAGAACACCGCCATGCCGTAAAAGGCAACTGTACTGAAAACGAGCATCCACAGGCATTTCATCAGCACTCCGTTATCAACAAATCCCGACCCTCCGCACATAACGACCGTAACAAGCACCGTTATAAGCTCCGCCAGCAGCAGCGGGACAAGCCCCGTGAGAAAGAAGGTCGTGAAAACGCACTCTCTTTTTATCGGCAGGGAGGCGATCATGCCGCTTGAGCGGGACGTGTAGAGAAACGAGAACAGCAGCAGTACCGTGAGGGGACAGATAACGGCGGCAAAGCAGACAAGGGCAATGCCGTAATTGATCAGCGCGGAATTGATCTGAAAAGCGGCGTCAAAAGAGCCGTGCTTCAATATATTGCCGATCTCGGTGGAGAGATTGATCGGCAAAATGAATATCAGTGCCCAGAACCATATCACCCACAGCGGCCAGAAGCGTTTGAAAAGACTTTTGCCTAAGGCGGAATTATACAAGGATGTTTTTGATTTCATGGCCTGCACCCTCCATTTCATATATAAATATTTCCTCCAGTGAAAGCGGCAGAATGTCACACAGCAGCGGTGCGCAGGTATAAAGCTTTGCCGTCAGCTCCTCCGCATTGCCTCTGAGAATGAGCTGCCGCACTCTGCCCACCGAGGAGCTGTGAAGAACCTCAAGCCCATCCGGCAGAGAAACACCGTCCGGCAGAGCAAGCTGAATTTTGACGATGCTCGACTGGAGATCGCCAAGTGAACGCTCGATGCACATTTTCCCTCTGTCCATTATGCCCACATGATCGCACACGTCCTCCAATTCGCGCAGATTGTGCGAGGACACTATCACGGTCGTTCCGTTTTCCGCCACATCACCGAGCAGGATGTTCCACACCTGACGGCGCATGACGGGGTCAAGCCCGTCCACCGGCTCGTCAAGTATCACAACATCGGGACACTGGGACAAAGCGAGAAGAAACGCCGATTGCTTTTGCATACCTTTACTGAATTTGCGAATGTGGCGTTTGCGGTCAAGCTCGAACGCCTCGCTTAATTTCTCAAAGCGTTCCGGGCTGAAGGTGGGATAAACGGATGAATAGAATTTCATCATGTCGTTCAGACTCGCCTGCGAAAAATAGAATATCTCGTCGGGGATATACGCTATGCGGCTTTTGACGGCGGTATTCTCATATACCGGTTCGCCGTCTATGAGCACCTCGCCGCTGTCCTGCCGATATATACCCGCCAGATGGCGGATAACCGTGGATTTGCCCGCGCCGTTCGGCCCGACAAGTCCGTATACCGCGCCATTCGGCACGTTTATATTCAGCCCGTCAAGAGCGCGAAAGCCGTCAAAGCTCTTTACAAGCTCACGTACTTGAATTTTCATTTATGCTTTACCTCCTTTTATAAGGTCTGTGAGCTCATCCTCCGTAACGCCGACGGTTTTCAGCTCATTGATGAGGGCGGAAAGCTGAGAAATAAGCTCAGCCCTTCGCGCCTCGATAGCGGCAGTCGGACGGCTGACAAAGCTGCCCTTGCCGGAGACGGAAACGATATAGCCGTCGTTTTCCAGCTCGCGGTATGCCCGCTGGATGGTGTTGGGATTGATGGTGAGGGTGGTCGCCAGCTCGCGCACCGAGGGGAGCTTCTCGCCCACCTTAAGTGCACCGCTGATAATGAGATCACGAAAGCCGTCCCTCACCTGCTCGTAGATCGGTCTTGCGTCACGAAAGTTGATATTTATCATTCACTGTACCTCCTTCGTGTTAACTGTACTAAAGCGCTTAGTACAGTTAGCATACAGCAGAAAATGAAATCTGTCAAGAGGAAAATTTGTCAGCAGCGTAACAGCAGCCGTACGTCATACTGCCTTTCTGTTGATTACATAATATTGTTTATATAATTCAGCTTACGTAATTTATTTTTCATATTCATGTTTACTTAAATTTGTTAACCTAATTTTAGTTACTTATTTCTGTTTGCATAAAATTGTTTACCTAAAATAAATTACATAATTCTGAATTCGGTCAAAAAAAACGGTGCAGCCCGTGAGGACTGCACCGAAATATGAGCAAATCAGATCACCATGCGAAGGTTGCCAGACCGTAGATGTAAAGACCGATGACGACGACGGGGACTAAATACTTCATAATGGGCTTCATCCAGGGCTGAACCTTGAGGCCGTTTCCGGCGTTTGCCTCGGCAATGAAGTTATCCCAGCCCCAGCCGAATTTGGTGCAGCAGAAAATTGCAAGCACAAAAGCACCGATGGGCAGAGCGTTTGTGGAGACGATGAAATCCCAGAAGTCGAGCCACGCCGAGCCCTCTGCAAACGGCTGGAAGGAGAATTTACTGTAACCGAGCGCCGTTGTCAGAGCAAAAGCGAATACGGCAATACCGCAGACCGCGCACGCGCCGGGACGCTTCCAGCCGGTAAGCTCACGCACCATGGCGAGAATATTTTCACACACGGCGAGGACAGTTGACATGGCGGCAAAGACCATGAACAGGAAAAACAGAGTGCCCCACCAGCGGCCGCCGTTCATGTTGTTGAAAACGGATGCCATCGTGTCAAACAGGAGGCTGGGACCGGCGTTGACCTCCACGCCGTAGGTAAAGCAGGCGGGGAACATGATAAGGCCGGCAACGATCGCAACAAAGGTATCAAGGCAGATAACATTGATCGACTCGCCCATCAGAGAGCGCTCCTTATCCATGTAGCTGCCGAAGATCGCCATGCTGCCGATACCGAGGGACAGCGTAAAGAACGCCTGATTCATCGCGCCGACAATGACCTGTCCGTTGATCTTGGAAAAGTCGGGAACGAGGTAGAACTTAATGCCCTCTTTCGCCCCTTCCAGCGTCAGACTGTTGACGGTGAGAACGAGCATCAGAACAAGCAGCGCGGACATCATGTACTTTGTGACTCTCTCCAGACCGCCCTGCAGATTGAAGCTGAGGATAATGAACGCAACGACAACCGTAACGGCAAGGTAGGTGACGTTGACGCCGGGATTTGTGATCATCGGCACAAAGCCGAGATCGGCGGTCGCTCCTGTGAGGAACTGAACGAAGTAATAAATGATCCAGCCGGTGACGACGGTGTAGAACGCCATCAGCGCAAAGTTTGCGAGCAGACAGATCGCGCCCATAAAGCCCCATTTCTGTCCGGGCTTCTGGAGCTTCTGATACATACGTACAGGGCTTGCCTGCGAAGCACGACCCACGGCAAACTCCATCGTCATGACCGGAAGACCGAGGATAAGCAGGCAGAGTATATAAATAAGAACAAATCCGCCGCCGCCGTACTGACCGGTCATCCACGGGAATTTCCAGACGTTTCCGCAGCCGATGGCACAGCCCGCGGACAGCATTATGAAGCCGATGCGGCTTCCGAGTCTCTCACGTTTTTCCATATTTCTCTTTCTCCTTCGATGAAAACACTTCTGCAATTTAAATCATTTTTTCAATAAAGTATTTACCCGTATTTGTCAAGGAAAAATCATTGCTTTTTCCTCTTGATTTTTTAAGTAAATAATGTAAAATGATATTGTTGATTATACTTCTCAGGAGGAAGAATAAAATGACTTACGAGATTGACATCGCCGGATTGAAACGTGATCTGCCTATATGCAAGGTTTATGATGACCTCTACATCGGCGCATTCGTTATTTTCGATGATGTTGAACTGACCGTTCACTGCGCAGCCGAGCTTCTGAAAAGAGCTCCCGAATATGACTACATAATCACGCCCGAAGCAAAAGCCATTCCCCTCGCTTACGAAATGGCACGTCAGAGCGGCTCCAACCGCTATTTCGTGGCACGCAAAAAGGCAAAGGCCTATATGTCCGGTATCCATCAGGTAACAGTTAAATCCATTACGACCTACGACCCCCAGACGCTCATTATCGACGCTGCGGACGCGGAGTTCATCAAGGGCAAGCGTATGCTGCTCGTTGACGACGTTATTTCCACCGGCGACTCGATCCATGCTCTTGAAGAGCTGGTCAAAAGCTGCGGCGGCACGGTCGCGGGACGTATGGCGCCTCTGGCCGAGGGCGACTCGATAAATCGAAGCGATATCATCTGCCTCGGCAAGCTGCCCCTGTTCAACCCCGACGGCACGGTAAAAAAATAATCTGTCCCGGTGGCGGTAAGTTAGCGTTTTCATCCGTAGGGCGGGGGCTTGCTCCCGCCGCAGATTTGCAGAAACTCCGACCTTTCGGCGGGAGCAAGCCCCCGCCCTACAGACACGTTTTTCTTAACTTACTGCCGTTAATAATCTGTCCATTACACCCGTATTTTACGGGTGATTTATAGGAGAAAAAGAATATGAAGGGTGAAAATGTTAAAAACGGAAGCAGAAAATTCATAACCGAATTCAAAGAGTTTATTTCCAAGGGCAATGTTCTTGATCTGGCCGTCGGTGTCATCATAGGCGGCGCGTTTACCTCCATCGTCAACTCTCTCGTAAACGACATCTTCATGCCGGTCATCGGCGGTATTCTCAGCGGCATCAACTTCACCGATCTGAAGGTCGTCATCCCCGCCGCTATCGAAGGCATGAGCGACGTCACCATCTGCTACGGCAGCTTTATTCAAGCAATCGTCAACTTCCTGCTGACCGCGCTTGTCGTGTTCCTCTTCATCAAGGGCATCACCAAGCTCCGTTTCAAGAAGGAAGAGGAAGCCAAGGAAGAAGCTCCCGCAGAGCCTCCCAAGCCCTCCGATGAGGTTCTTCTGCTGCGTGACATCTTAGCGGAGATGAAGAAGGCCAACGGCGAGACCGAGGAAGAAGCCGTGGAAGAAGCCACCGTGTAAGAATTAATTATCCGTGCTGTTTTTACGGCACGGATTTTTTTGTTGCAAAATATTTCTCCGGTGGTATAATGATGCAAAAATTAATGGAGATGTGCATGAGTATTCGTAATATCGCCGCATCGCAAATAGCCGATGCGGTCGAAAAGCTTGTCATAGAAGCAAATTACTATCTTCCGCAGGATGTGCGCTCCGCCCTTGAAAGCGCAAGGGAGAAGGAAGCCTCCCCGCTGTGCCGGGATATTTTGGGCGATATTCTCAGAAATGCCGATATTGCCGCCATGCGCGAAATGCCGATATGTCAGGACACAGGTCTCGCTGTGTTTTTCGTCGAGCTCGGGCAGGACGTACATATCGAGGGCGATTTTCAGTCGGCTATGGACGATGGAGTAAAACGCGGTTACAAAAACGGGTATCTGCGCAAAAGTACGCAGGACAATGTACTGGGCGAGCGCGTAAACCGAGGCGACAACACGCCCGCGATATGCCACATTGAGCTTTGCTCGGGCGATAAAATAAAAATAACCTTCTGCCCCAAGGGCGGCGGGTCGGAGAATATGTCGGCGGTCGGTATGCTCACGCCGTCACAGGGGCGCGAGGGCGTAAAGAACTTCATCGTCGATACCGTTCAGAAGGCCGGGAGCAACCCGTGCCCGCCGATCATCGTCGGCGTCGGCGTGGGCGGCACAATGGAAAAAGCCGCGATACTTGCCAAAAAATCTCTCTGCCGCGAGGTGGGAAAGCCGTCCGACGATACTGATACGGCGGCGTTTGAGAAAGAGGTTCTGGAAGAAATAAACAAGCTCGGAATAGGCGCACAGGGCTTCGGCGGCACTCAGACCGCGCTTGCCGTCCATGTGCTGACACATCCCGTGCATCTGGCGAGTCTCCCTGTGGCGGTGAATATCCAGTGCCACGCCGCAAGGCACAAAACGATTGTTATATAATCCGTAGGGCGGGGGCTTGCTCCCGCCGAAAAGAGTGGAGAGTGAAGATAAAGTGTGGAGTTCGGAAATGAAGCGTATCCGCCTGCCGCTGAATGATGAAATCGTCAAGTCACTTCATGCCGGTGATAGAGTTATGTTAACCGGAACAATCTATACCGGACGGGACGAGGCACATTTATATTTAAAAAGGATGATAGAGCGCGGCGAAAAGCTGCCGTTTGACTTAAGCGGTGCGGTCATATACTATGTCGGTCCCTGTCCCGCAAAACCCGGGCAGGTCATAGGCTCCGCCGGTCCCACGACAAGCGGACGCATGGACGCGTATGCGCCGATGCTGTTGGAACGTGGCTTAAAAGGCATGGTCGGCAAGGGCAAACGAAACGACGCTGTAAGACAGAGCATGATGAAAAATACCTGCTGTTATTTTGCCGCCATAGGCGGGGCGGGTGCGCTCATAAGCGACAGCATAAAAAAAGCCGAGGTCATAGCCTTTCCCGAGCTGGGCGCGGAGGCGATATACAGGCTTGAGGTGGAGGATTTCCCCTGTACGGTGGTGCTCGACTGCTATGGGGATGACCTTTATAAAATCTGACATGAGGCGTATTGTCATGGATAAAAATGAAATTCGTGAAAAGGCTCTGAAATTACATGAGGACAATAAAGGCAAGCTCAGTACCGTCGGCAAAGTGCCGCTTGAATGCCGTGACGATCTCTCGCTGGCATACACCCCCGGGGTAGCCGAGCCGTGCAAAGAGATAGCAAAGAACGCGGAGCTTGCTTATAAGTACACCTTCAAAGGCAATATGTGCGCCGTTATCACCGACGGCTCAGCCGTTTTAGGCTTAGGCAACATCGGCGGTATCGCCGGTCTGCCCGTGATGGAGGGCAAGGCACTTTTATTCAAGGAATTCGGCGGCGTGGACTGCTTCCCGATATGCCTTGCGACACAGGACGCCGAGGAGATAATCAAAACCTGCATCAACATCGCCCCCGCCTTCGGAGGCATCAATCTTGAGGATATCTCCGCCCCGCGCTGCTTTGAGATCGAACGGAGATTAAAGGAAGCTCTCGACATTCCCGTTTTCCACGACGACCAACACGGCACGGCGGTCGTGGTTACAGCCGCTTTGATAAACGCCTGCCGCCTCACGGGTAAGCGCATGAAGGAGCTGAAGGTCGTTGTCAACGGCGCGGGCGCTGCCGGAACAGCCATAAGCCGTATGCTTCTTGATCAGGGCATAGCCGATCTGTTCCTGCTCGACTCAAAGGGCATTATCCGCAAGGGCAGAGAGGGGCTAAACTGGGCTAAAGCGGAGATGGCGGAAATATCCAACCGCGAGGGCAGAGAGGGCGGACTTGAAGATGCTCTTGTCGGGTGCGACGTCTTTGTAGGTGTCTCCAAAGCCGATATCCTTACCGGCGAAACGGTAAGGACGATGGCGGACTCGCCCATTATATTTGCCATGGCAAATCCCAACCCCGAGATACGTCCCGAGCTTGCGAAAATGGCGGGTGCCGCCGTTGTGGGCACGGGCAGGAGCGACTATCCCAACCAGATAAACAACGTTCTCGCCTTCCCGGGTATATTCCGAGGCGCGTTCGATGCCCGTGCAAGAGATATCACCGAGAATATGAAGACTGCCGCCGCTTTTGCTCTGGCAGACCTTGTATCTCCCTCCGAGCTGGCAGCGGAGCACATCATCCCCGATCCCTTTGACAAAAGAGTCTGCCCCGCCGTTGCCAAGGCGGTCGCGGACGCCGCCGTCCGGGACGGTGTAGCATTAAATAATGCATAATACATTCTGCAATAAAAAAACATCCCCCGGGAAAACTTTCCCGGAGGATGTTAATTTTCCATAACTTATTGAACCAAAGGTTCTGAAACCCACTCGAAAACCGTTTCTTTCGCATTCCATACGTAGTTACCATTCGCATAGTTACAATCATCATAACCCATGTTATCGGCCGAGAACAACTCGCCCAAAGATTCACTATCAGGAGCCCGCGTGAATTTAATATAATATGCATTACTGGGTACATCTGCGCCATGAGAGTCAGTGGGGACGGTTCTTTTCGACTCATTTTTTTGTTTTTCGTTTGAGTCAAGAAGAACCGTCCCCATTGACTCTCTAACGGATAATTATATGTGCGATTTTAACAAATCGGAATTTTTATTCATTTTACCCTTGACTTTTGTCGGGAGTGTTGTATAATCTGTGCATAACCTTAAAAGGAGATAAACTTATGAATAAAGATAATATCAAAAAAATCGTACTCGCCTATTCCGGCGGTCTTGATACATCCGTCATCATCCCCTGGCTCAAGGAAAACTACAACGATCCCGAGATAATCGCCGTCTCCGGCAACGTCGGACAAGCTGACGAGCTTGAAGGTCTTGAGGAAAAGGCACTCAAGACCGGCGCAAGCAAGCTGTATATTCTCGATCTCACTGAGGAATACGTAAATGACTACATCATCCCCTGTGTGAAGGCGGGTGCTCTGTATGAGGAATATCTGCTCGGTACCTCCCATGCCCGCCCCTGCATCGCAAAGGGTCTTGTTGAGATAGCCTTGAAGGAGGGCGCGGACGCTATCTGCCACGGCTGCACCGGCAAGGGCAACGATCAGGTCCGTTTTGAGCTGGGTGTGAAGCACTTTGCGCCGAATATGCCCATCATCGCCCCGTGGCGTGAGTGGAGCATCAAGTCCCGTGACGAGGAGATCGACTATGCCGAGGCGCACAACGTGCCTTTGAAGATAAGCCGCGAGACCAACTATTCCAAGGATAAAAACCTCTGGCATTTAAGCCATGAGGGTCTTGACCTTGAGGACACCGGCAACGAGCCGATGTATGAAAAGGAAGGCTTCCTTGAAATGGGCGTCAGCCCCCTTCAGGCTCCCGACGAACCGACATACATCACAATGGACTTTGAGCAGGGTGTTCCGGTGGCACTCAACGGCGAGAAGCTGAGCGCGAAGGAGATAATTCTCAAGCTCAACGAGCTGGGCGGCGCCAACGGCATAGGGCTTCTGGACATCGTTGAAAACCGCCTTGTCGGCATGAAGTGCCGCGGCGTGTACGAGACCCCGGGCGGCACTATCCTCTACAAGGCGCATGAGTATCTTGAGACCGTATGTCTCGACAAGATGACAGCGCACGAAAAGCAGAAGCTGTCCATCACCTTTGCCGAGCTTGTCTACAACGGTCAGTGGTTCACACCTCTGCGCGAGGCACTGAGCGCGTTTGTCGATAAGACTCAGGAGAAGGTCACGGGCACAGTCAAATTAAAGCTCTACAAGGGCAACATCATCAAGGCGGGCGTGTGGAGTCCCTATTCGCTGTACTCCGAGTCTATCGCCACCTTCGGTGAAAGCGATTACAATCAGGCTGACGCCGCCGGATTTATCAACCTCTACGGTCTGCCCATCAAGGTACAGGCAATAGTGGACGGGAAAAAATAATTCTTATTCAACTGTTGTAGGGCGGGGGCTTGCTCCCGCCGCAGATTTGCAGAAACTCCAACTTTCCGGCGGGAAGACTCCCTCCGGCGGAGGGAGATGTCTGTTTGCAGACAGAGGGAGGGGTGATAGAAGCCCCCGCCCTACGGATTATTCCTACAAAAGCACTTTGAGGAGCATAAAATGGCAAAGCTTTGGGCAGGACGCACAGACGGAATAACAAGCAAATTAGCGGACGATTTCAATTCATCCATTCATTTTGACTGCCGTATGTACAAACAGGATATTACGGGCAGCATGGCACACGCCGCGATGCTCTCTCAGCAGGGCATTATCAGCGAGGACGACGCGGACACGCTGATAAACGGCTTGCAGGCGATACTTTTCGACCTTGAAGCCGGTACGCTCAGCGTTGACATGGACTGTGAGGACATCCATATGTTCATCGAGCAGGAGCTTACGGACCGGCTCGGCGATGTGGGAAAGAAGCTGCACACCGCGAGAAGCCGCAACGATCAGGTCGCGCTCGATATGCGTCTTTATCTGCGTGATGAAACAGATGAAATATCCGCTCTTACAAAGGCTGTCGTGAAAGCCGTCACCGATAAGGCGGAGGAATACGCGGAAGCCATCATGCCCGGGTATACGCATCTGCAAAGAGCACAGCCGATTTCCTTCGGCCATCAGCTCATGGCATACGCCTTCATGCTTTTAAGGGACATCGACCGCCTTGCGGACTGCCGGAAGCGTCTGAATATCTCCCCCATCGGCTGCTGCGCCCTCGCCGGTACTACCTACAATACCGACCGTTATTTTGAGGCAAAGGAGCTCGGCTTTGACGGTATCTGCCAAAACAGCATCGACGGCGTTTCCGACAGAGATTTCTGCGTGGAGCTTCTCAGCGACCTGAGTATGATGATGATGCATCTGAGCCGCTTTTCAGAGGAAATAATTCTCTGGTGCAGCTGGGAGTTTAAGTTTGTGGAGCTTTCCGACAGCTTCACGACCGGCTCCTCCATCATGCCGCAGAAGAAAAACCCCGACATGGCGGAGCTTGTCCGAGGCAAGACGGGACGTGTTTACGGCGACCTCATGGGGCTGCTCACAGTCCTCAAGGGCATTCCCCTTGCGTACAACAAGGATATGCAGGAGGACAAGGAGGGCGTTTTCGACGCGTGCGACACGGTTAAAATGTGTCTGAAGATAATGGCGGAAATGGTTTCCTCCATGAAAGCCAACACGGAGAATATGTATAAAGCCGCGCAGAAGGGCTTCATCAACGCAACCGACCTTGCCGATTACCTTGTAGGTAAGGGTCTCCCCTTCCGCAGCGCGTATAAAATTTCCGGTCAGACAGTTTCTGCGTGCATTTCCTCGGGAAAGGTTCTCGAAACGCTCACCCTGGATGAATACAAAGCCTTTTCGCCGCTGTTTGACAATGACGTATATGAAGCTATCGATCTTAAAAAATGCGTTGAAAAGCGCACAAGCGAGGGCGGCACATCGTTCGGTTCCGTCCGGAAACAAATAAGTACCGTAAGGAGTAAACTATCATGAAAAAAACACTGATTACCCTTCTCTGCGTAGTTCTCGCCCTCACCGCCCTCACCGGCTGCGGTGAAAAGGGTACCACCCTCAAATCCGTTCAGAACGCGGGCGAGCTTGTGATTGCCAGCAGCCCCGATTTTCCGCCCTTTGAAAGCCTCAACAGTGACGGAAGCGTTGACGGCATTGAAATCGAGCTGTGTAACCTCATCTGTGAAAAGCTGGGCGTAAAGCTGAAGATCGAGCAGGTCGACTTTGACTCTGTTCTTCCCGGCGTACAGGCAGGCAAGTTCAACATGGGCGTGTCCGGCATATCCATCACCGAGAAACGCCAGAAAAATGTCCTGTTTACTGACCCTTACTGTTTAGCCGCACAGGCCATCGTTGTGACCGAGGGCAGTCCCATCACCTGCAAGGCGGATCTTGAGGGCAAGGCAGTCTCCGTCCAGACCGGCACAACCGCCGAGAGCTACTGCATGGAGCAGGGCTACGCTGTCAATTCCTTCGCAGCCAACAGCGACGCGCAGGCTGCTCTGACCACCGGCAAGGTAGACGCATGGGTCATTGACGATCTGACCGCCGCCGAAATGGTCAAGGCCTATAACGGGGACGGAAACGGTACTCTCGTCATTCTCCCCGAAGCCATGACGACCGAGCCCTACGCCTTTGCCTTCTCCTTCGGAAGTGAGGAGCTTGTCAAGGAGATAAACGGCATCCTCTCCGAGCTTGTGGCAGACGGCACGGTGCAGGCGATTTTCGACAAATTCGACGCGCCTTACACTTCGCCCGCGCAGGCTTAAAGCAGAAAATCACGGCGGGAGTTCAAGCTCCCGCCGCTTTGAAGCTTATTGAAAGAATTTGATTATTGTAGGGAACGGTCTTGACCGTTCCGAAATTTGCTGTATTCCGGCGGAACGGTCAAGACCGTTCCCTACGTATAAAACTTCAAAGGATGGTATCACCCGTGAGCGCATGGTTTTCCAAATTATACGAGACCTTCATCGAAACAGGCTATTACAGTCTGATGCTGGAGGGCTTTAAAAATACGCTTCTGATCACCGTCGGGGCGCTGATCATCGGTCTTGTGATCGGTACGCTGATAGCGATGATAAAATTTTTTGCGGAGGATGTGCCGATACTAAGACCGATCAACTGGCTGTGCACCTTCTATGTCACCGCCATACGCGGCATACCGGTCGTTGTGCTGCTGCTGATCTTCTACTTTATCATCATGACCTCCGCCGACGGCATCACCGTCGCCACTCTCACCTTCGGCATCAATTCCGGCGCGTATATGGCAGAGCTTATCCGGAGCGGCCTCAACGCCGTTGACATCGGACAGAACGAAGCCGGACGCAGTCTCGGTATGCCGAGGCTCATGACGATGCGCCACATCATTCTCCCCCAGGCTCTGCGCTATATTCTCCCCGCCATCGGCAATGAATTCATCGCGCTTCTCAAGGAGACCGCCGTCGCCGGTTATGTGGCCGTCGTCGATCTGACCCGCGCAGGAAACCTCGTGCGCAACAACACCTTCGACGCCGTCAATCCTCTGATGACCGTTGCGCTCGTTTACCTCATTCTCGTCGTTGTGCTTTCCGCCGCTCTCGGCAGGCTTGAAAAGAAGCTGGCTGTGTCGGATCGTAAATAAATATTCACACAGAGAACTGTCCCCAATGCCAGTAAGATAGGATATACATGTCCGTAGGGCGGGGGTTCTACTCCCGCCGTTACCGCGGAAAATAACCAACTTTTCGGCGGGAAGACTCCCTCCGGCGGAGGGAGATGTCGGCGAAGACGACAGAAGGAGGGGAGATAGAGAGCCCCCGCCCTACGCAAAAACCTTAACTTACCGATATTGAGAACCGTCTCCTGTGTACTCTATGTTAAGAAGGACATTCCCATGAAAAAAGCAATTCTCACACTGTCGGACGGCAGCGTATTTGAAGGTCTGAGCGTCGGCTTTGAAGCCGATGTGAAAGGCGAAATAGTGTTCACAACGGGAGTCGTGGGCTATCTCGAAAGCCTCACCGCTCCCGAATTTGAGGGAAAGATCCTGATGCAGACCTTCCCTCTTATAGGGAACTACGGCGTCATCCCCGAAGAAGTCACCGGAAAAGCGACGGTCGGCGGCTACGTCGTGCGGGAAATATGCGATGCACCCTCAAATTTCCGCTGCAAATACCCGCTTGAAAAGTTCCTGAAGGATAACAGTATCCCCTGCATCTGCGGCGTTGATACGCGGGCGATCACAAAGCTTATCTGCAAAAACCCCGGCATAAGCGCCGAAATCACTATCGGAGGCGAGGAAAATGCCTAAAGATAAAAGCATACACAAGGTACTGGTCATCGGTTCCGGTCCCATCGTCATCGGGCAGGCGGCTGAATTTGACTACGCAGGTGCACAGGCCTGCCGCGTTCTGCGCGAGGAGGGCATAAACGTCGTTCTCGTCAATTCCAACCCCGCCACCATCATGACCGACAAGCACCTTGCCGACGAAATATATCTTGAGCCTCTCACCGCCGAAACGATCGAGCGCATTATCGCCATCGAGCGCCCCGACAGTCTCTTAGCGGGTCTCGGCGGACAGACGGGGCTTACGATCGCCATGCAGCTCGGCAAAAGCGGCATTCTGGAAAAATACGGCGTCCGTCTTTTAGGTACGAACGTTGAAGCCATTGACAAAGCCGAAGACCGCGAGCTTTTCCGCGAGACGATGACGAAAATGGGTCAGCCTCTCGTCCCCTCGGCAACCGCAAACGCTCTTGATGCGGCCTTAAAGATTGCCGATGAGATCGGCTATCCCGTGATCGTGCGCCCCGCCTTCACCCTCGGCGGCACCGGCGGCGGCATAGCCGCGGACGCGGAGGAATTAAATGTCATTGCGAAAAGCGGACTGGATATGTCCCCTATTTCTCAAATTCTGGTCGAAAAGTGCATCTCCGGCTGGAAAGAGATCGAGTTTGAGACGATGCGCGACGCCGCCGGAAACGCCATTGCCGTGTGCTCCATGGAAAACGTCGACCCCGTGGGCATCCACACCGGTGACTCCATCGTTGTCGCCCCCGCCGTCACGCTCTCGCCGAAGGAATACAATATGCTCCGTCAGGCCGCTCTTGATATTATCAGAGAGATCGGCATTATCGGCGGCTGCAACTGCCAGTTCGCCTTAAATCCCGACAGCTTTGAATATGACGTTATCGAGGTCAATCCCCGCGTGTCCCGCTCCTCCGCTCTCGCCTCCAAGGCGACCGGCTACCCGATTGCCAAGATCACGACCCGCCTTGCCCTCGGCTACACGCTCGACGAGATCAAGAACGATATCACCGACAAAATGAGCGCGTTTTTTGAGCCGACCGTTGACTATATCGTCGTAAAGTTCCCCAAGTGGCCCTTTGACAAGTTCGCCGGTTCCTCACGGAAGCTCGGCACGCAGATGAAGGCCACCGGTGAAGTGATGTCGATCGCGCCCTCGTTTGAAATGGCGCTGATGAAAGCCGTGCGCGGGGCGGAAATTTCTCTCGACACGCTCAACTGCCCGCCGCTTTCCGACGCTACGCTGAAGGAACGTCTCAAAGAGCAGAACGACAGACGCATTTTCACGGTCTTTGAAGCTTTGAAGGCCGGTATGAGCGTTTCCGAAATAAACGCCGTTACAAAGATCGACTGCTGGTTCATTTCCAAAATAAAAAAGCTTGCCGATTTTGAGGCAAAGCTTGCACTTGAAGGTCTTACCGACGCAAATTACAGAGAAGGCAAGCGTCTCGGCTATCCCGACAAAGCGCTGTGCCGCATTTCCGGCGCAAAGTCTGCCCCCGGATATGAGTTCTCCTACAAAACGGCGGACACCTGCGCCGGTGTTGTCGACGCGGTAAAGCCTTACTTCTACTCGACCGCCGATACCGTGTGTGAGTCCCGCTCCTTCTCGAGAAGCGGCAAGCCGGTCATTATGGTTCTCGGCTCCGGACCCATCCGCATCGGGCAGGGTATCGAGTTCGATTACAGCTCCGTGCACTGCGTGTGGACGCTGCGTGAAATGGGCTATGACGTGGTCATCGTAAACAATAACCCCGAGACCGTCTCCACCGACTACGACACCGCCGACCGTCTGTACTTTGAGCCGCTGACGCCCGAGGACGTCATGAATATCATCGGCATTGAAAAGCCCGTGGGTGTTGTTGTGGCATTCGGAGGGCAGACTGCGATCAAGCTGACGCAGTTTCTTGACGGTAAAGGCATACGCATTCTCGGCACCTCCGCCGACAGCATCGACACCGCCGAGGACAGAAGCCGTTTTGACGCGCTGCTTGAAAACTTCGGTATCAGCCGTCCGAAGGGCATGGGCGTAAATACGCTCGAAGAGGCTCTGGAAGCCGGTGAGACTCTCGGCTATCCTGTACTTTTGCGTCCGTCCTACGTCATCGGCGGGCAGAACATGACCATTTCGAGAAACGCCGCCCAGACCGAAAAATATATGAACACCATTCTCTCCGGCGGCATCGACAACCCCGTACTGGTGGATAAATATATGCCCGGGACGGAGCTGGAAGTGGACGTGATCTCCGACGGGGAGAGCGTGCTCATTCCCGGTATCATGGAGCATATCGAGCGTGCGGGCGTACACAGCGGTGACTCCATCGCCGTATATCCCCCCTACAATCTCTCGGACAGACAGCTTAAAAATATCTGCTCCGTGTCCGAAAAGCTGGCCATCGCCATCGGCACAAAGGGGCTTGTGAATATCCAGTACCTCATCTATCAGGATGAGCTGTACGTCATCGAAGTCAATCCCCGCGCCTCGCGCACCGTACCGTATATCAGCAAGGTGACGAATATCCCGATGGTCGATCTTGCTTCAAAAATCATGCTTGGCGCGAAGCTTTCCGATCTGGGCTACGGCAGCGGTCTGTACCGCACCCCGCCTTACTATGCTGTAAAAGTGCCCGTATTCTCCTTTGAAAAGCTCAACGACGCAAACTCCATTCTCGGTCCCGAAATGAAGTCCACCGGCGAAGTGCTGGGCATCGGCAAGACGCTGGCGGAGGCGCTGTTCAAGGGACTCACCGCCGCTGGCTTCCGTGTGCCGGAGCTGCATGGCGGGAA
Source organism: Eubacteriales bacterium (assembly GCA_030531595.1). Lineage (GTDB taxonomy): Bacteria > Bacillota > Clostridia > Oscillospirales > Oscillospiraceae > Limivicinus. The sequence goes on from JAUNND010000016.1 coordinate 33,364, forward strand.
AAAGCGCGGCGTGCTTTTAAGCGTGGAGACCGAAGACTGCCCCGAGGTCATTTCGCTTGCAAAAACGCTTTATTCCCTCGGTCTAAAACTCTTTGCCACCGCGGATACCGCCGACGCCATCGCAGAGCTTGGCATTGACGTGACCTATGTCAAGAACGCCACGGAGAGCGACGAGCTGAAAGATCTTATGGAGAGCGGTGAGCTGTGCTATATCATCTATACCGGCGCTGTCAAGGACGCCACCATGGGTGATTACATTGCCCTGCACCGCCGCGCCATGCAGCTCGGCATCCCCTGCCTTACCTCTCTCGATACCGCCAACGCTCTCGCCCAGATGATCTCCGGACGCTACAACCAGAGCAACACCGAGCTTGTGGATATCAACTCCATGCGCACATGGCGGCAGAACATCCCGTTCACTAAAATGCAGAGCTGCGGCAATGACTATATTTTCATCGAGAATTTCGATAACTCCGTCAACTGCGTCGAGTCGTTGTGCGTCAACCTCTGCTCACCGCACTACGGCATCGGCGGCGACGGGATCGTTCTGATGGAGAAATCGGCTGTCGCCGACGTAAAAATGCGCTCGTTCAACCGCGACGGCTCCGAGGGCAAAATGGCGGGCAACAACATCCGCTGCGTAGGCAAATATATGTACGACAAGGGCTACATCCGCTCCGAATATCTCAGCGTTGAGACCGCCAGCGGCGTACACCGCTTAAAGCTCTACATCCGCGACGGCAAGGTAAGCTCCGTATCGGTGGATATGGGCAGAGCGGAGCTGACGGCAAAGAACGTGCCTGTCATCAGCGAAAGCGAAAAAATGATAGATGCCCCCGTGAAGCTCGGAGGCAAAGATTATAACGTGACCTGTCTGTCCGTGGGCAACCCGCACTGCGTGGTGTTCTGCGAGGGGATCGACGCGCTTGATCTTGAAAAGCTCGGTTTCGTGTTTGAGCACGCGCCGCTCTTCCCCGAGAGAGTCAACACGGAGTTTGTGCGTGTTGTGAACCGTACAACACTTCGTGTGCGCACATGGGAGCGCGGCAGCGGCGAAACGCTCGCCTGCGGAACGGGCGCGTGTGCCGCCGTGATCGCGGCGTGTGAGCTTGGATACTGCGACAAGGGCGGCAACGTCACGGTAAATCTTTTAGGCGGCGAGCTGACCGTCAACTATACCGACGAGCGCGTCACGCTTTTAGGCGACGCGGTGAAGGTGTTTGAGGGGAGCTTTGAATACTGAAATAATAAATAGTTAAAGCCGCCTCAATCGGGCGGCTTTAAACATACAAAAAATATTTTGAGGAAACTGTTTATCGGAAATCGAACAGATTATCATGGTTTGTTAAGTCTATTTTATCTGTCAGCACGGACGGATTATATGCCAGAACTACAATATCCGGCTTTTCTGCTTCTATATAGGATTTCAAGCTGCCGTTGAAATGCCGTAGGTCGATGGCATCAACCTCCTGAATACTCAAGCCTAAAAAAGGAGCAACAACATCTGTAAATGAATCATGCACTATCAGCAGTTTTGTTTCTTTTTGGATGCCATTATTTTGAATCACATTCAACGGTTGATCGCCGTAATTATATGTATGATATGCAATTCTCTCGTCATCATACATAATGGAAAAATTGCCTGCCAAATCTACGCCGCACGACGGAACCGAATAGGAAAAATCGGTATCGAAACGAGGATAAACCATGTATAAATCATCATACTCCCACTCTGGCAGTTTTTTCTTTTTTCCTTGAGACCCTAAAAAACATTTAGGATAGAGTACAAATTCAAAGTTTTCCTTGTTCAACTTTTTGCTGTCAAAGTCACAGCCAAGCAAATCATTCATATATTCCAGCATTTTCTGTGCCGCCCAAAGACCGGTTTCCGGCTTCCAGTGGTGATCCGTGCGGAAAAAGGCTGCATGATGGTCAAGTCCTTCATCGTGCAGTGTATGGCGGAGATCCAACGTTGGAATATTTTTCTCCTGCAGCATGGACAGAAAATCATCCGCATTCTGATTATAAAAATCCCTTATTCCGCAGATATCCGCATCCTGATAGACACAGTTTTTATGCGGGTACTGAACATAAAGAAATTCTATACCCCGCTCTGTGCAGAAATCACTTAATTGTTCCGCTGCCTCCGCGCTGACCGTAACGTCGATTTTTTCTTTCGCACCCGAAAGGTAGCCGTCAGAAAGCGTAATTACACCGTTATACTCCGTATAATCGACATAGTTCCACCCGACAGTCTGCTCATAGTATTTTGCAGCAGAAACAAGTGAAGAATAGCCCGGGAGAAAATCTGTGCAGTATACCTCTGTATTTCCTTTGATTATCTTCGCGCTTTTGCTCAGTTTATCATATAAGGTTTCTTTTCCCTCTTCTGCTCCTCCCTCCGGTAAAGACGTTCCCGCCGGGAACGGATACAACTCATACCATTTTATATTGGATACTTTAGGCGTATCTTCTTCATTTTCAGCTTCTTTGGTATCTTTCAGATCGTACTGATCAAAGAACACAGCCCTTGTAAACACATTGTCTAACCCCATTCGCTTAATAAGCACCTGACGCGTGACTGTACGGACAGCGATAGAAGCGAACATTAGTCCTATGATTAAAAAGAACACCACAGCAAGTCTTTTTTCGTGTTTCAAATTTACCGACATAACTGCTCCTTAAAAGTTGAAATAAATGAAAGGATTGTATGTGCCTCCCACGATCTGTAAAAGAGAGCCAATAAATACCACAATCAAAAAAGCATTTTCCAGCCACGAAAGTTTTTTTGCGGCTGTTGAATTCCGGAATTTTGGAATGATCGGGAAGCTGCCGATTACAGCAAGCAGCAATACAAACCATGTACCGCGCAATGTCTGCCATGCAGCATTCCAACCGAAACCGCAGCCAATGCCGAACATCTCGCCCATATAACGTACGCCTGCCGCGATGGAATCCGAGCGGAAAATAACCCACGCAAGGATTATGATCAGCATTGTGCAGATATGGGAAAGCACAGTGCTGCGCTTGGTCGAAAGACCTGTCAGCTTTTCCGTCAGTAAGCTGACAAACCATACAAGCCCCCACAGCAGAAATGTCCAGTTTGCCCCGTGCCAGATTCCCGTCAGCGCCCATACGACAAAAAGATTGCAAATCCACTTGGAGCGTTTCACACGGTTGCCGCCCAGCGGGATATACACATAATCCCGAAACCACGTACTGAGAGAGATATGCCAGCGCCGCCAGAATTCTGTGATACGTCCCGACATATAAGGATAGCGGAAGTTCTCTGAAAAGTGAAAGCCGAACATTTTCCCAAGTCCGATTGCCATATCCGAATATCCGGAAAAATCATAATAAATCTGCAAAGTATATGCAATCGCGCCAAGCCATACAATTGAAACGGTATGCATTGACGGATTGTCAAACACATTATCCGCAATCTGTGCCATATAATTTGCTATCAGCACCTTTTTGCCCAGACCGTAAATAAAACGCTTTACGCCTTCGGTGACCTCATCAAATGTTTCCCGACGATGAAGAATATCACGCTCTACCTCGCTGTAACGGACAATAGGTCCGGCGATTAGCTGCGGAAAAAGTGTAATATAAAGAGCAACATAAAACGGATTTTTCTGTGCCGACGCGGTTCTATAGTATACGTCAAAGACATAACTCATCATCTGGAAAGTAAAAAAAGATATGCCAATGGGCAGCACAATATTCAAAATCAAACGTTCGTTTCCGAAGATTGCAGCAATATTTTCAGATATAAAAGAAGCATATTTAAAAAAGGCAAGAATGGCGACGTTCACTATAATCGCTGCAGTAAGCCATGCTTTACGCTTTTTATGTATATTCTCCTTCTCAATATGAAGTCCGACCCACCAATTGATCAGGACAGAAATGAGCATAATAAAAACGAATATCGGTTCTCCCCATGCATAAAAGACGATACTGAAAAAAAGAAGAATCGTGTTTTGATATGATCCCCCTAAAGTTGACCAAGGAAAAACGAAAGTCAACTATAGGGG
>JAUNND010000017.1:0-19978 GCA_030531595.1 Eubacteriales bacterium
TCAACTTGCATAATTTTTTTCAGAAATTGGTGAAGAGCAACTGGCAAACTCGGGATTTTTTCGATCCGAGAAAACTGCGCCTCGGAGCCGGCGGAAAATTTTGCAATATAGTCATATTTTGAAGTTGATTATGTGCTACAATATGCTCGAAAGCAGGTGAGGAATATGTCGGAGAGAGCAAAAAAGAAGAATGAGGCGGCTGTGTCCGCCGTTGCTGCTGTGACCGCTGCGGGAATTCTTCTCAGCAGCCTTTTTACCACTCCCGGTGAGCTCGTAAAAAAATATGACAGGATCAATATGCCGCTTTCCGTTTCGGATACGCTTATCAGCAATGATGACGGTGATGAGGGAGAAGATATCGGTCTTACCGAGGATAAGCAAAAAAGTGCAAGAGCCTCTTTGAGAAAACGCTTTCTGATGCTGCCGGTGACGCTCCGTGCACTTATGGGTGTGCCGGTCTGGTGCATCGGACGTGTTGTTATGGCCTTTTTCGGCGCTGCGTGGGGAAGCCTCATACATCCGGCTCTTCTGATCGCATTGAAGTATGTGTGCATTGCGGGACTTATACTCGCGGCACTGCTTGTGACGGTCAAGGCGGTATGTCCGGATGTGCCGGTAAAAAAAATACTTGATAAAAGGAATGTTTTTTCAGCCGTGATATGCACGGCGCTGTTTGGTCTGGCGGGAAGCATGATGCAGATATTCTGCCCGGAGGGGATGAAAGCCTACCGGGTATTTGAAAGCGTTATAATACTTGCGGCTTTGACCTTTGCGGCAATAAAAATTGCCTCTGTTTCAAATAACGGCAAGAAAAAGAGTACAGTCTGAGAAAGTCTGTACTCTTTTTTGCTTAGACGAACTGATATTAATAGAATATCAGATGATATTTTAATGAAATAAATTGATAAAATAAATTTATTTTTTTTGTTGAAATATTGTTCCATTTGCGATATAATACAAGGTACAACTGTAATTATACGCAGATTAAACGTCTTTTCTGCAAATTTTGGGAAACTAATTTGACAGATCAGAAGCAATACCGATCGGGGACAGCGTTTGTGCCGATGTCTGAACGGAGAAAACATGAATAACACAACATCAAAAAATGAAAACAAGTGGGTGCTATGGGCGGCAAAACGCGCAGCACTTGTCATATTTGACGTATTAGCCGGGTACTTTTCTTTCTTTCTTGCTCTTGTCATGCGCTTTTACGCGAATGGTGAGTTTTTGACTGACGCGAATATTTATCTGGAGACCTTCTATGAAATCGCACCGTATTGCTCGGTCATACTGATCGTCGTTTTTGCAGCTTTCGGATTGTATGGCAGAAGATGGAAGTATGCCGGGTTTTACGATATGTTCCGTATCGTTCTGGCACACGTGACGGTATTCGTTTTGCTTTTTGACATAACGTATTTCTTCTTTATACGTATGCCGCTGACTTTCTATTTCCTGGGCACGGCGATGCTGTTCTGCCTGATCTGCCTAAGCCGCTTTTCCTTAGCAATCATCAATTACCTGTCGAGAAAGATCAAAAATCTCCGGAACGCAAGAGCAAATGTAATGATCGTAGGCACGGGAGATACGGCAAACTATGTCCGCAGACAGTTTGAAAATAATGATTCAGACCCCGCCAGAGTAAAATGCTTTTTCTCATATGACTCGAGTGGATCGGACTCGCCGATCAACGGCATCCCGGTTTTAAAGAAAATTGAAAGACTCGAAAGCTATTTTAAGGAATACAAAATCGATCTTGTTTGCTTCGCTTCCCGCAAAATCCCCGAAGATGTATTTAAAAAGCTAACGGAGGTCTGTGAGACAGCCGGTGTCGATACGAGAGATTACTCCGACGCTATGGAGACCGATCTGTATGCGCTTGATTTTAATAAGTTGATGCGCTGCACGGTGGGTGCGGTAAGAGTGAGAACCGGGGAGAAGGTCTTTAAGTTCCTGTCCGGCGAAGAGGCGAGAAAGAGCTTTCCGTATTCAGGTCGGATCGAGTCAATCTCGGTTGAAGACGGTGTACTCACGGTAGATTTATCCGCAAAGAACGTAGAGAAAAACGACATTAATGAAGAATGGGTCAAAAAGACCGAAGCGGAAACGGGAGAGAGTATCAGCTTTTTCTGAGCTGACGGTTTGGTAAGAAGGTACAGCAGATATGTATAGCGGTTCGATTTTGCCTTTTGAGAAAAAAGTATGGTTAGCGACCCCCACGATGCACGGGGAGGAAATGAAATATATATCCGAGGCGTATGACACTAACTGGATGTCGACCGTCGGAGCCAATATAAATGAGGTTGAAAGGATAGCGGCTGAAAAAGCAGAGGTGAAATATGCTGTCGCTCTCTCGTGCTGCACGGCGGCGCTGCACCTGTGCGTAAAGCTTGCCGGTGAAAAGCTCTACGGGAAACCGGCGATCAGCCACGGTGCGTTGGAGGGCAGGCGCGTTTTCTGCTCGGATATGACTTTTGACGCGACACTTAATCCTGTCGTATATGAGGGCGGCATACCGATCTTCATCGACACGGAGGCCGAGTCCTGGAATATGGATCCTGTGGCACTGGAAAAGGCGTTTGAGCTGTACCCGGATGTCAGACTTGTTGTCAGCGCGGAGCTGTACGGCTTCCCCGGCAGAATAGACGAGATCAAGAGAATATGCGAAAAGCACGGTGCGTTATTGATCGAGGACGCTGCCGAAGCGATGGGCGCGACCGTTGACGGGAAGCAGTGCGGTTCGTTCGGCGATTACGCGGCGATCTCGTATAACGGCAACAAGATGATCACCGGCTCGTCCGGAGGCTGCCTTTTGACAAACAGTATCGAGGATGCCAACCGCGCGAGAAAGTGGAGCACACAGGCGAGGGAAGCGGCGGCATGGTATCAGCATGAGGAAGTCGGCTATAACTACCGCATGAGTAACGTGATCGCGGGCGTCATCCGCGGTCAGTACCCGTATCTGGAAGAGCATCTGGAACAGAAAAAAGCCGTCTATGAGCGCTACCGCGAGGGCTTGAAGGGGCTGCCGGTAGAGATGAACCCGATCACACCGGGCACATCGCCGAACTACTGGCTGAGCGCGATGATCATCGACAGTGACTATATGTGTAAGCAGGTCCGGGACGACAGTACGGCGATCTACATAAAGGAGCACGGCAAGACCTGCCCCACGGAAATTCTGGAAGCTCTCAGCGGTATCAACGCCGAGGGACGTCCGATCTGGAAGCCGATGCATATGCAGCCGATGTACCGGATGCACGAGGCTGTCGGCAAAGACGGCACGCTTCGCTGCCGCACGAACGCGTATATAAAGGGCGGCGTCGTAGACGTCGGCGCGGACATCTTCCGGAGAGGCGCCTGCCTGCCGAGCGATAATAAGATGACGGCAGAGGAGCAGGAAGTGGTTATTGAAGTGATAAAAAGGTGTTTTGAGTGAAAAAAGGCAAAGACGGAGTATATAACAGGTACATAAAACGCGGGCTGGATATTGTATGCAGTACGGCCGCGCTGACGGTGTTTTCTCCATTGTTTCTGACACTCACGGCTGTCGGGGCGGTCGAAATGAAAGGCAACCCATTCTTCACACAGGAGCGCCCGGGAAAAGATGAAAAGATCTTCAGGTTGATAAAATTCCGGACAATGACGAATGAGAAGGACGAGAACGGGGAGCTTTTACCGGACGAGATAAGGCTGAACAAGTATGGGAGGTTTCTTAGATCGACCAGTCTGGACGAACTGCCGGAGGCAATCAATATTCTGAAAGGCGATATGAGCGTGATCGGCCCGAGACCGCTGCTTATTAAATACCTTCCACGTTATAACGAAGAACAGCATAAACGGCACGATGTCAGGCCTGGTCTGTCTGGTTGGGCACAGGTAAACGGTCGGAATACAGTTTCGTGGGAAGATAAGTTTAATATGGACGTCTGGTATGTGAATCATATTTCGTTTTTGTTAGACATCAGAATTGTTTTTATTACTATTGGGAAGTTTATCAAACGTGAAGGCATATCATCTGAGACTAACGCAACAATGGAAGAATTTATGGGTAGTGGTTGTACTTATCAGAAATAGCTATATTTTTTATGTATACAATGATTTTTCTTTTTTGGAGGAAAACAGTGAATTATTTGATGTGCAGTGTTGGCAGACGCGGAGAGCTATTGAAAGATTTCAGACAATCTATTTCTGCGGATTCTAAATTGATTGCAACTGATAACAGCAAATATGCGCCCGCATTATACTTTGCTGATAAACAGTATATCGTACCGAGAATATCTGATCCCTCGTATATTGGTATTCTTTTAGATATATGCAGAAAAGAAAAGATAAATGCAATTACTACATTTATCGACCCTGAGATAGAAATTCTGGCAAAAAACAGGGAAAAGTTCACAGAGATAGGCGTTGAAGTTCTCGCCCCCTATAGAGAAACTGCAGAACTGTGTTTTGATAAATATAAGATGTTCAAGTATCTTTCTGAAAATAGTATTAGAACAGTTATGACATGGGGTACGATAGAAGAATTTGATGCTGCTTATGCCAATAAAGAAGTTGAATTTCCCGTATTTGTAAAACCCCGCACAGGCAGCGGAAGTGTTGGAGCAAGAAGAATAGAAGAGTATGAGGCGCTGAAGTCTGCAATAGCGGAAGACCCAACGTTGATTATTCAGGAGTACATGAACTGCATAGATTTAGATGCGGATGTGTATATTGATACAATTTCCCATGAGGCTGTTTCTGCCTTCTCAAAGAAAAAAATCGAGACAAGGATCGGCGGCGCAAGCAAGACGGTGTCTTTTAAAGATGATTCTTTATTTGCGTTTATCAGAAAGATTTGCTTTGTGCTAAAGTTTAACGGCCCTGTGGATATGGATTTCTTCTACCGTGACGGCGAGTACTATTTGTCCGAAGTCAATCCACGATTTGGTGGAGCATATCTTCATGCATACGGTGCCGGTGTGGATTTTATTAAACTGATTGAAAAGAATTTACAAGGATTTATTAACGAATCCTGTTTTGGTAACTATGAAGATGGCGTTGTGATGATGATGTATGACAGCGTTGTAATCAAAAAAGCCGGAGAAATATTGCGAAAATAAACCTGATATAACAGAATGTGTGCGCTATCAAGCGTATTTTATCTATATGATGAAATATAACGAAGTGATGGTAAAAAGAGACTGATATGCACAACCGGCAGCCAGTCTCAGCGATTTGTTCTCTTTCCCTGCTCGTTGATTATTGAAGAAAAAATATAAGTAATAAGGTATTAAATGAGAATTCTATACACGGTAAACGTCGGCATAGCGATGCAGTATTTCAATTCAATAATCAAAGAGCTCGTGGACGAAGGGCACACCGTTGATATTGTGGCAAATGAGGCGCCGTCAAGGGTCGCGGACTTTTACAGAGACATAGGCTGCAGGGTCTATCCGGTCTCGTGGACAAGATCGCCGGTCGATCCGGGCAACATTGCCGCGATCAGAGAACTGAAAAAGATCATTCATAACGGGAACTACGATATCGTGCATTGTCATACACCCGTTGCGGCGGTGTGTACGCGTCTTGTATGCAGACCATTGCGCAAGGACGGTATGAAAGTGATCTATACCGCTCACGGGTTTCATTTTTACAATGGCGCTCCGCTCAAAAACTGGCTTTTGTTCTATCCGGTCGAAAAGCTCTGCGCCCACTGGACGGATGTGCTGGTCACGATCAATAAAGAGGACCACGAAAGAGCAAAGCGAAAGCTCAAAGTCGAAAGCATTTTATACGTTCCGGGCATGGGAGTGGATGTGAAGCGATTTTCCGATACGGTCGTCGACCGGACGATGAAAAGAAAGGAGCTTGGCATACCGGAGGACGCGTTTCTTCTGCTTTCGGTCGGCGAACTCAACACGAATAAAAATCACCGAATCGTGATCCGCGCCCTCGGAGAACTGAAAGACTCCAACATTCACTATATGATCGCCGGACAGGGGGCGCTGCGGGATGCTCTGCCGGAGCTGGCAAGAGAGTGCGGCGTTGAAAAACAGGTACATATTCTCGGGCAGAGAGAGGACATTGCCGAGCTTAATAAAACAGCAGATGTCAATGTGTTTCCGTCACTCCGTGAGGGCTTCGGGCTGGCGGCCATCGAAGGAATGGCGGCCGGGCTTCCGCTGATCTGCGCGGACAACAGAGGCACCCGCGAGTATGCCGACAGCGATAATTCCATCGTGTGCCGGGCTGATGATGTCAAAGCCTTTGCAAACGCGATTTCCGCTTTGAACAAAGACCCGGCTCTCCGCCGTAAGCTCGGTGAACACGGGCAGGAAACGGCCAAACGTTTTGATACAGGAAAGGTCAATCCGCTGCTGCACGAACTGTATAAATAACAGAGCCGGCAGCGGGAAAAGAAACTGATATGCGAGTACTGATACTGATTAACAGCATTAGCGGGCTGTTTTGTTTTCGGGAGAAATTAATACAGACTCTGGCAGAAAATAACTGCGATGTGTGCGCGGTCGTTCCGATTTCATCGGGCAATGATGCCGAAACAGAAGAAAAACTGCGTCAAATCGGCTGCAATGTTCTTCATACGGCTTTAGACAGGCGCGGGATCAATCCGATCCGCGATGCAAAGCTTTTCTTCGATTATCTGAAAATACTGCGCCGGCAGCGGCCGGAGCTTGTAATTACATATACCGTTAAACCGAATATTTACGGCGGATGGGCGTGTCGGCTCATGAAAATTCCGTATGCCGCCAATATCACCGGGATCGGTACGGCGTTTCAGAGCGATGGACTGCTGAAAACTCTTGTAACGCTCATGCAGCGAACGGCGCTGAGAAAGGCCAAGGTCGTTTTTTTTGAGAACAGCGGAAACCGTCAGACATTTGTTGACCTGAAGATCGTTCCGATCGATAAGACCCATGTGCTGAATGGCGCCGGAGTCGATCTTGAAAAGTTTTCCATAGCTCCATATCCGACAGACAGCGGCGAGACACGGTTCCTGTTCATCGGCCGGGTGATGAAGGAAAAAGGGATCGACGAGCTTCTTGCCGCTATGCGGCTGCTTATAAAAGACGGCGAAAAGTGTTCTTTAGACGTTGTCGGAGGTTATGAAGAGGATTACTCCCGGCAGTTTACACAGGCCGAAGAAGAAGGCTGGCTCCGGTATCACGGTTCACAGATGGATGTCAGACCTTTTATTGCCGCGTCCCATTGCTTTGTTCTCCCTTCGTGGCACGAGGGCATGGCAAACACAAATTTAGAGTGCGCCGCCTCCTGCCGACCCGTGATCACCAGCAACATCCATGGCTGTCTGGAAGCGGTAGAGGACGGTGTCAGCGGCTTCCTCTGTGAGAGCAAAAACGCGGAGGATCTGTACCGTACAATGAAACGCTTTATGGCACTGTCTGATACAGAGCGTGAAACGATGGGGCTGAACGGCAGAAAACGCATGGAAGAAGTATTTGATAAGAAAAAAGTTGTGGAAGAAACAATCAGTCTGATTCTTTCGTAAATATGAGATGATATTTAGGAGAAATCTTAATTCCATATCATGCGGAAGAATAATCGGGGGTTAATATGATTCGAATATTGCATATTTTCAGCAGCATGGGAAACGGTGGCGTTGAGCATTATGTAATGGAACGCTATCGCTTGATTGACAGGAGCTGTTTCCAATTTGATTTTCTCGTTACATCAGAGGAAAAAGGTTATTTTGAGGAAGAAATTATTCGGTTAGGGGGCTCGGTTTACCATACAACTGATTTTTCCCGTAATCCGATAAAAGCATTTTTCCAAGAGCTTGATATTGTTAAGCAAAACAAATATGCAATTGTTCACCGTCACACAGGAAATGCTGTCGGCTATATTGATTTGATCGCCGCCAAACTGGGCGGCGCCAAGCATCTGATCCTTCATTCGCACAATAACAGTGCAGAGCGTCTGTTGATCCATTATTTCACAAAGACATTTTTTGCTATTCCGTGCACTCGTTTCGCCTGTTCTGACGCAGCCGGAAAATGGCTTTTCGGGCGTAAATCCTTCCGTGTTATGAAAAACGCAATCGATGTTTCAAAATTCGATTTTGACCCGCAGAAAAGGGAAGAATTTCGCAGCCGTTATGAATTATCCGATTCCTTTGTAGTAGGGCATGTTGGACGCTTTGATTATCAGAAAAATCATGATTACCTGATAGAAATTTTTGCGGCACTGAAGAAAGAAAAAACAAACGCCAAGCTAGTTTGCGTCGGAGACGGGCGTCTGATGCCGATCATTCAGGAAAAAATCGATTCATTAGGTCTGAGGGATGATGTGATTTTTACGGGAATAATCGATAATGTGAATGAAATAATCAATGTGTTTGATGTTTTTTGTTTACCGTCAAAATACGAAGGCTTTGGTATAGTACTGATCGAAGCTCAGGCAAACGGGCTCTGTTGTATTGCCTCTGATGCTGTAAGCAGGGAATCAAATCTTTCCGGTAACGTATCTTATCTTCCCACGAACGGAAATCTTCAAGACTGGGTCGATCATATCTGCCATGCGCCGGACAGCCGTGATGAAAATGCTTCTCTCCGCATTCGAAAAGCCGGCTTTGACCTCATCGATTCCGTTAAAGAACTGCAGGAATTCTATTCAAGTTTATTATCATAATAAGAATAAGGAACAATCAATATGAATGAACCGATCAGAGTTTTATGTGTATTTTCGAGACTGGATCGCGGCGGTGCGGAAACCATGTGCATGAATTTGTACCGCCATATAGACAGAAGTAAAGTACAGTTTGACTTTGTAAAGCATACTACCGATGTCGGTGTATACGAAGAAGAAATCCACTCTTTAGGCGGGCGGATTTATCAAGCCCCACGATATATCATTTATAATCATCTTTCTTACTGCGCGTGGTGGAAAAAGCATTTGCAGGAACACCCGGAGCACCTGATTATTCATGGACATTTTTTCACATACTCAGCAGTTTATTTTCAAATAGCCAAGAATATGGGGAGAATAACAATAGGGCATGGTCACTCCTCATCATTGGCCAGTCCAACTTTAAGCTTGAAAATAAAAAACCGGCTTATTGCGTTCTATGTATCAAAAATAGAGAAAAGAGCCGACTATTGTTTTGCCTGCTCAAAACCGGCAGGAGATATGATATTCCCGAAAAAAACGTTTACAATTCTTAAAAATGCAATCGATACAGAAAAATTTGTCTTTTCGCCTGAAATTCGCTTTCGTAAGAGACTTGAACTGAACTATGAGGAGGAGCACTTTGTTTTAGGCACTGTCGGTCGAGCATCGTTTGCAAAAAATCCTGCTGGAATAGTGGATATTTTTCATGAAGTATACAAACGCAATTCTAATGCGCGTTTCCTTTGGGTCGGTGATGACTCAGGCAATGCGAAAGCAAAGGAACAAGCGAGGCAATATGGCATTTTAACTAAGATTATTTTTACCGGCGTTCGCTCAGATGTTAATGAATTGCTTCAGGCTATGGACGTTTATATTATGCCTTCTTTATTTGAAGGTCTGCCGGTTGCAGGAATCGAAGCCCAGGCTGCCGGTTTGCGCTGTTTTCTGAGCGACCGGATCAGCACGGAGGTCAATATTACAGACCGATGTGAGTTTTTGCCTATTGAAAAACCGGAGGTCTGGGCAGAAGCCATCTGCAGCGCTGATTGGGATCGGGTCGATACCCGGCAGCAGATCATTGATGCCGGATATGATATCCGCACAACGGCCGCATGGCTTGAAAAGTTTTATCTGGACATTGCCAAACAGTAATGAGGAAGCAGCGCAGCAAAGAGTATCACAACATAAAAAGGAAAACTCTATAAGCAAATGATAACATTAATATCACTTTCAATATTTATAATAATTTTTATAATTGAAAACTTCTCATTCGGGATGTCTTCCTCGAGCGTGGTGTTATCGTGCCTTTTTATTCTCGTATGTTCCTTTGCCGTGTGCTTCGATATTCTGAGAGGAAAAACTACCAGACCCTATAGCAGACCTTTGATTCTGGGTTATTTTTGGCGGGTCGCACTTTTATTTCTTGATCTGTACGGACGCAGCATCATAGGTCTTCCCGGAAGCGGTGCCGATTCGGAAGGCTTCTATGCATCAACGGTGAGAACCGCACACGGATTTATGTCGGGTTATGGAGGATCGTTTGTAAAAATTTTCGGATTTATCGCAAAATATATAGGTACGGATCGATTGCGCCTACAGTATATTTCCATGCTTTTTTCCATTATAGCTATCGTATTTTTGATCAAATCTCTGGATAGGTTTCTTTTGGGATATCGAAAAAAGCGTCTGGCTGTTTTTCTGATATGCTTGCTGCCCAATTATGCGATTCTTTCATCAATTTATTTGAGAGAGTCCCTGATCTCCATGTGTGCTTCCGTATCGGTATACTGCTTTATCGTCTGGATGCAGGAAAAGATGAGCATATCCTTTATCCTCGCGTGCGCGTTTTCTTTGCTGGGCACTATGTTTCACAGCGGCGTTATCGGCCTTGCCGTCGGCTATGCTGTTATACTCTTCCTTTATGACCGGCATCAGAATACCTATCGTCTGAGTTTCCGCAATATCTTTATGACAGCTCTGGTTGTCTTGCTGTTTGTTTTTATCTATACGAATTATTCCGAGCTGTTTTTCAGCTATTTTATGAGAGCCGACTCGATCGAGGATATCGCTTCAGGTGTTGGAGAGGGCGGATCTACCTACGCCCAGTATGTCGGAAACAGCAGCTCGATCCTCAACATGGCGATCTATACCGTTCCGCGTCTGGTCTATTTTCTCTTTTCTCCCTTCCCCTGGCAGTGGAGAGGATTGAGCGATATCATAGCGGTCGTGTTTAATTCACTCTTTTATATCATTACATACATAAATATGTTTAAGTATCTGAAAAGAAAAACGCCGGAAAACCGTGCGATCGTGATCGCTCTGATGATCGTTGCGCTGTGCGTTGCCTTTATTTACGGCTGGGGCGTTTCCAACACCGGAACGGCTGTACGGCACAGAGACAAAATGATAGCGCTCTATACGATCCTCTGGTGCTGCACCTCCAACGGCAAGCGGCGAACAGGGAGATACATTTGACAAAATGATTAGGGAGTGAGTAATGGAACATCCTTTGATTTCGATTATTATTCCGGTTTACAATGTTGAAGTGTATCTGCATCAAAGTGTGGATTCTGTTTTGGCGCAGACGTATACAAATATTGAAGTTATTTTGATCGATGACGGGTCGCCGGACGGCTGCCCCGCTATTTGCGATGAGTATGCCGGGAAAGATTCTCGCGTGGTCGTCATACATCAAAAAAATGCCGGTGTCAGTGCGGCGAGAAACGCGGGACTGGATATTGCCGAAGGGGAATATATCAGTTTTATAGACAGCGACGATATTGTTTCTCCTAAGTATCTTGAAAAGCTTTATGCTTTGTTTTCGGAAGAGAATTGCCTTAGTATGTGCAGCTATGAAAGAATTTTTCATTTTGATGAATTTAAAATGCCTGAAAGCTGCAGTGAGGTGACATTTTCCGGAAAAGAGGCCATAAAAAAAATATTTACCCGTAATTTGCAGATCACTGCAGGGGGAAGCTTTTTTAAAAAGGAAATGATCGGCAAGCTCCGCTTTGACAAAACACTTAAGTTCAGCGAAGACAAGCTTTTCCTGTTTGAATATATTTTAACAAATATTGAAAAAGCAGTCACATTCAGCGGTGAAAAGCACTATGGATATCTGGTCAGAGAAAGCTCTGCAACGGAAGAAAAATTAAAAGAACCTGATGCCAGTGAAGTCAGAGCGTTTGGGAAAATGCTTTGTCTGACCAAAGAAAAATTCCCTGAATACTTATCATATGCGCAGAGCGCAAAAAAGGCGGCAGATATTAAGTTTTTGAAAAGCTATTACCGTTCCGGGTTAGCCCGGGACGAAAAATATTCTGAAATAAAAAGTGAAGTGCTTTGCAGCGGTATTGACAAAACGGCAAGCTTAACCATGAAAGTCGAGTTTTTTGCTTTACAGCTCGGAGATTGGGCTTTTGCTGCGCTCGTAAAGGCTTATTATGGGCTTACCAGCCAGAAAATTCGATTCAAAAGAAGCGAAAAGGTTTTAAAAATCAAACTTTGAAATGAATATTCGGTCAGGTAAATTAAGATGGGCTTATTTTGCCGCGATGATTCTTTTCTTTTTACATTCTCTGTATGTGAGTCGTCAGGCTTTTCGGTCGAGAAAGAAATAGGCAGGATTGAGGAGCTTTATTCTTCATTCCTTCAAAGATAATAATCTTCAGAAAAGAGATAGAAAATGACAGATCAACCTTTGATTTCAATCATTGTCCCAATTTACAATGTTGAGCCTTATCTGCGCAGATGCGTGGATTCCATTCTTGCACAGACCTATACAAATATTGAAGTTATTCTTGTAGATGACGGTTCGCCGGATGGTTGCCCGGCGATCTGTGACGAGTATCAAAAAGCGGATAGCAGGGTAAAGGTCATACACAAAGAGAACGGTGGCGTTTCGGAGGCAAGAAATTCCGGAATTTCTTATGCTTCGGGGGAATATATCGTATTTTGCGACGGGGATGACATTGTTTCCTGCAAGTATCTTGAGAAACTGTATGATTTATGCACGAGTGAGAACAGCCTCAGCATATGTAGTCATGAACGTATTTATTCTTATGACGGACTGAAGCTTCCGGAAGCCGATAAAGAGCTGACTATTTCAGGAAAAGAAGCTCTGAAAAAGCTGTTGGTCGGGGGGTTGTCGGTCAGTGTGTGTGGGGTTCTTTTCAAAAAAAATCTGATTGAAAAACTACGCTTTGATACGACGATACGGCATAACGAAGACAAGCTGTTTTTATTTGAATATATTTTGAAGAATATGGAGAAGTCAGTCACAGTCAGCAGCGAGAAACATTACGGATATATGGTTCGCGAAGGCTCTGCTACAAAATCGAAGCATATAAAAGTTGACACCGGCGTAGTCAAAGCTGCTGAAAGAATGCTGGATCTCACCCGGGAGAATATCCCGGAGCTGCTTCCTTATGCGCAGAGCGCGAAGAGTGGTGCAGATATAAACTTTTTAAAGGAGTACCATTGCTCCAGAATAGCGCTTGATGAGGATTATTTTGCAAAAAAAGCCGAAGTGCTTCGTAGTGGCGTGAGCAAAACGTCTGGCTTGACCGCACGCACAGAGTTTCTTGCCCTGCAAATTGGGGACTGGGCTTTTGACGCACTTGTGAAAGCATATTATGGGCTTGTAAGCGAGAAAATGCGATTTAAAAGAAACGAAAGAAATACGAAGCTTTGATATGGACAAACAATTAATTAAGAAAAATATAATTTGCTCACTTATTACACAAATCGTAACAGTTGTTTGCGGATTTATAGTCCCCAGAACAATTATCTCTGCGTTCGGATCGGAAACGAACGGACTTGTTTCTTCAATATCTCAGTTTCTAAGCTATATAACACTTCTGGAAGGCGGAGTGAGCGGAGTAATATCGGCTGCTCTTTATAAACCGCTGGCACAAAATGATACTCAAAAAATCAATGCAGTTGTAAATGCGTCAAAAAAGTTTTTCTTTCAGCTTGGTACAATATACACAGTATATTCTGTAATTATCGGTATCATTTACCCGCTGATAAAAAAAGTGGAATTCTCGTCTGCGTATATTTTTGCTCTGACTATGGTACTTGCAAGTTCGATGATGATGCAGTACTTTTTTTCCGTATCTTATAGTATATTGATCAAAGCTGACAGAAAAATTTATTTGTTTTATAATACGCATACGATTACGGTATTACTAAATGCCGTACTTGTTTTACTTGCCGTAAAGCTTTTTAGTGATATTTTGATCGTAAAGTTGATCAGTGCGGCTGTTTACGCAATTAATCCTATTTTCTTTTCCGTTTATGCCAATAAACACTACAAATTGGACAAAAAAGTTGAGCCGGATGAGCAGGCCATTTCTCAACGCTGGGACGGATTCGGACAAACACTTGCATACTTCATTCATAGCAATACAGACATTGTAATTTTGACATTTTTCTCGACACTGTCTACCATTTCTGTCTATTCGGTTTATCTGTTAGTTGCAAGTGCAATGAAAAATCTTGTGGCAGCGATTTCAAATGCAATTGTTCCGAGCATTGGGCATTTGATAGGTATGGAAGATATTGAAAAGGTCAGAAAAGCGTATTTTCAATATGAATATGGGATTTTTTTGATTTCTTCGGTTCTTTTTTGCTGCTGTATGGGGCTTGTTGTCCCTTTTATTTCTGTATACACGAAAGGAATTACGGACGCAGACTATATTCAGCCGTTGTTCGGATATCTGATCGTGCTTGCCGAAATGATTTATTGCTTCCGCGATCCGAGCACATCCTTGATCTATGCAGCGGGTAAGTTTAAGCAGACGGCAAAATATGCGTATGCTGAAGCGGGATTAAATATAGTAGTTTCCCTTTGCCTTGTCGGAAGATACGGTCTCGTCGGAGTTGCCCTCGGAACTTTTGCAGCGATGGCGCTAAGATGGTTCTTGCATATTTATTATTTAAAAACCGATATAATTTTTGCTTCTGCACGTGAAACATTAAAAACAGCGGCAATTTTTTTCCTTGACGTTATTATACTGATAATTATATATCAGTTAGTTGTTCCGAATATTATGGACAGTTATTTTATGTGGGTAAAATACGGAATACTTGGTTTTTTGCTTACTGTATCTGTCATTGCTTCTTCAAATTATCTGCTGAATAAGGACAGGTATGTTGAATTTGTTCTTTTGTGTAAGAGTAAAGTAATGTAATAAACCGAAAGAGAAAATGAACGCATATGAGAGAACTAAACATTGATGAAGTTCAAGTGATTTGCTTGCTGCTTTTGGGTATTACCAATCATTTTACACTGGTTTCTATTGCAATCCTACGCTGCATTACCGAATTTGTTTTATTTTCTACGCGAGGCTATTTTTGCTATAAGTACCGGACGGAATTTAATTAAACGAGGTAAACACAATGAGAAAAATCGAATCGCTGTCTGAATTACATTCTCTGGAATTAGGTATACTGGATGCATTCAGTAATTTTTGCCATGAAAATAAAATCAAGTATTCGCTGGCAGCCGGGACTATGATCGGTGCTGTTCGCCATCAGGGGTTTATCCCATGGGATGATGATATCGATATTTTTATGATGAGAGAAGAATATGATCGTTTTCTTGAAAAAACAGGCGAAGGTTTCCTTTTGCAAGGACGTTATAAGGTATGCCCACCGGGAATGTTGGCTTATCCGTATATTAAACTTATAGATACGAAAACTTTTGTTCAAGACATAGGAAATGACGAAATGTATGCCGTAGGTATTTGGATTGACATATTTCCTGTAGATAACGGTTATGATTCACTAGAAAAAAACTTGCAATTGCTAAAAAAACAGCGAAGAAAATATAGATATCAGCTTTACTGTGCAGACCCAATCGGCAGTAGTTTCCTACATACTTTGGTAAAAAAGCCTTTAGTAGCCGGATTGAATTTATTCGGTATGGGCTTGGAATATTGGAAAAAGGGGTGTCTTGATTTTCCAATCCTGCCAAAATCACGATATGCCGGAACAATGATATTTACGATATCGGACAAAGATGTGTATCCAGCAGAGTATTTTGATGGCTATACCGAGCTTACCTTTGAAGGGAAAAAATATATGGTCTTTGCACGGTATGACGATATTCTGACTTGGAGATATGGGAATTACATGGAACTCCCACCGGTAGAACAGCGCCACGCACACAATATAAACGCTTATTATATTTAGCAACAGTTTGAAAATCAATTCTGAACCAATTCCATAAATTGTATTTTATACAGATGTGGTGATGGGGTTCAAAAGCAAATAACATATTGAGGATAAGTAATGGAAATAGAAAGTATAGGGATTATTTTAGCTGGTGGGATTGGAAGCAGATTTAGAGCTGATATACCCAAACAATATTGTACAATTAATGGAAAAGAAATGATAGAGTATTCTATTAGTGCTTTTCGCCGTTCATCTGTTGAAGAGCTTGTTGTAGTAGCTGATGAATCTTTTGAAAAGTATGTTCAAAATAAGTATTCAGTAAAAACAGTAATAGGAGGAAAAACCAGAAATCAGTCCTTGAAAAATTGTCTTGACTATATAAAGAATGAATTCGGAAATTGCAAAAAAATTGTGATAAATAATGCTGCGTGTCCCATGATTACATGTGAAGTAATCGACGAATTAATTTCGACTTTAGATTTTTATGACTACGCTCAATGTACTTACAAAATTACTGACGGTCTTTGCTCTTTTTCAAAAGGACCTGTAAATAGAGACGATTTTTTTACTGTACAAACGCCTGAAGCATTTAGATTTGATCTGTTATATGAGAATTTTAGCCCAAATAATACAAACTGCGTTACATCTTCACAACTACCTTTAGAAGCAAGAGGATTGAATTTTTTTGAATTTTTGCCAAATGTTAAGATTACTTATCCGGAAGATATTGAGATTGTTGAGCTTTTAATGAAAAGGAGAGGTTATTAAAACCATAATCCATATATTACTCAGGTCTTCACCATAACGACTTACTGCTCTATTAATCGAAAAAAGCTGCTGAAAATAATTTCAATTTTTGCATAATTTACTTGAAAAAACAACAAAAAAACAAGCTTGATTTTGTGAGACTATTATTATGACATCGCACTCCGTACCCTCGTTATCTCCCTTTATGTCGACCGGCGGAGCTACTTAAATATGCTGCCAGCAACAGATGAAAAAATAAAATAGTTTAAGCCTTTTATGAAAAATGATCCGTAAAATATTTCTTTATATTTATGGCTGCAATCTCTATGTCTTATCGGCTCTCATGCTATTGTTCCTGCTTTTGTGGACGCTGTTTACTGTCCGATATTCCGGCAGGAGGCTGTGGCGAAGCGTCAATATTCTGATTTTTGCCGTCACTCTCTCCTACGCTTTATGCCTCACCCTTTTGGCGCGTTCCCGCGGGGAATATGGAGTCTCATTTGACCTGATCGGGAAATGGATGTACATAAAAGAGCACCTGGACAGCCGACGCGAGGTCGTGATGAACGCGGTGCTGTTTTTCCCGCTGGGGCTTTCGTTTTCTCAGCTCATATACCGAGGAAACGCCGAGAAAACATTCCGAAATACTGTTTTATCCGCGCTTTTTCTGAGCTTTTGCATTGAATTCTTACAATACGTTTTATCCAGCGGGACAGCCGAAATAAGCGACCTTCTGCTGAACACTTCCGGAGCCGCGATCGGTGCACTGCCGGTTCTGATCGCCGGAAAAATAAAAAACCATTCTTAACGGAGTTTCTTATGCCATCACTAACCCGATCCTTATTTCTCACCATCCTCGCCGACCATCTGAACGGGCGAGCCACCGCCTTGCCGGATGACTATGACGAGGCGGAGCTTCTGACAATCGCCCGGCAGCAGCAGTGCGAGGGCATCGTATATCATCAGACGCATATTCCTTCCTTGCAGCGTGCTTATGCTCTTACGACCTTTTACGCGGTCAACCGGCGTGACCTGCTGAGACAAATACATGAAGTTTTCACCGAGCGTAATATTCCGTATATTCTCTTCAAGGGCACGGAGATCGCACGGTTTTACCCTGTTCCGATGCTGCGCACCATGGGTGACTCCGATATCCTTGTCAGAAAAGAGGACAGAAACAGAGCCGACGAGGCGCTTGCCTCCATCGGCTTTGACAGCGATAAGACCGGTGTTATTGAGTGGCATTATCATAAAGCAAATATGGACTTTGAGCTGCATCATCGGCTTCTGTATGATGAACCCGTCAACCTACCCCATCTGAGGGACTGGACCGATTCCGTCTGGGAGCATGCCTCTGTCGAAGACGGTATCCGGTATTCCATAGAACCCGAATATAATCTTGTCTATCTGCTTATTCATCTCCGCAAGCACCTTTTGAACAGCGGCATCGGATTTCGGCAGTTTATGGATGTTGCCGTTATGGCTCGGCAGGAGCTTGACTGGGATAAGGTAAACGGCTATCTGGACGAGATCGGGTTGAAGGCTTTTGCCGAGAACTGTTTTGCTTTCTGTGCCCGCTGTTTTAAGGTCACGCTTCCGATAATTGCCGACATTTCCGATGAATTCTATGAAACGGCTGTGGAGAAGATCTTTGCAGGAGGTGTTTTCGGCTTTAGTGATGAGAGCAACAAGGATAATCTGGTAAATTTCAAGCTGCAGAACAAAAGTCGGGTCAGGGTATTCGTTGAGTATTTATTCCTGCCTTATTCACATCTGAGTAAGCTCGATGCGTTTTCATTTCTCGACGGAAAGCCTTATCTTCTGCCGGTGGCCTGGGTGTACCGCGTCATCCGTATCTTTAAGGAACACAGAACAGACTCCGCCGCCCGCAATATGTTTGCCCCCTTAACAACCCATGTCATTGACGGACGCGAGGACTACCTGAAACAATGGGGGCTCTGATACTGATCTGATATAATTTACGACTGCCAAGAGAAATGTGATGCTCTTGGCAGCCTTATTTTTTGCGCTCACGCATCTGAGGCTTACGAACAATCCGCCATCCATAAAAATTGCAGATATTTACCGAGAAAACGGCTTTTTCTGATTGCAATTTTTTTACATTAATGATATTATATAAAAAATCTATCAGAGTATCCGAGAGGTTGAGATCGGCTATGAAAAGAGTTCTTTCTGCGTTTCTGATATCTGCCATGTTTATTTTGACGGTTGTTTCGGCGGCTGCGGACGGTATGCCGACGATCTCCGTTTCGCACGGGGAGGCTGTTCCTCAGATCATCGTTTCCGATGCCACGGCGGCGCCGGACGATACTGTGACTCTGAACGTCTCTCTTGTAAACAACCCCGGTATCGCGGGCATGATTCTTTCATTTTTATACGACGAAAATGTCTTTGAGTCTGTCGTTATCAGCGAGGCGGAGGACAGCGGTATCAAGGGTTGGGTCACCGAAACAAAAGCCGTCTGGGGTGACATAAGAAGCGGCAACAACAGCAGTAACGGCAATATCCTTACCGTCACAATGAAGCTGAAGGATGATGCCGCGTTCGGTACATATCCTGTGGCGGTTTCCTACATTCCCGGTGATATTTGTAATGTAGACATGGAGGATGTAGACTTTGACTGCGTTGCCGGCGTTGTTACGGTTATTGCCTCCGGCGAGTGCGGCGAGAATACCACATGGACACTGGACAGAAACGGCGTTTTGACCGTCACCGGCACGGGTATATGCAACTATCCTTCTCTTAATGCACCGTGGGTCAAATATGGATCCTTAATCAAAGAACTTGTTTTAGACGGAGTGATAGATATCGGTCTCGGTGCATTCTACAGCTGCACCGGTCTGACAAGTCTGATACTTCCCGAAACCGTAGTGTCTATCGGTATAAACGCTTTCTCCGACTGTACCGGTCTGACTGAGGTCAAGCTGCCGAACAGCCTGACCTTTATGGGAGCAGGTGCGTTCGGCGGCTGCACGGGTCTTACCGATGTATATTTTGACGGCACACAGGCTCAGTGGGACGCAATTACGGTCGAGGAAGGCAATGAATGTCTGGCGGATATAACCTTCCTGAAGACGTCGGATTTTACCGTGACCTTCGATGCCAACGGCGGCAAAAGTGCACCCGCGGAGCAGACCGTCAGCTCCGGCGAGACACTGGTTCTGAGCGACGAGCCGACCTATGAGGGCTATACCTTCCTCGGCTGGGCAACCGATCCTGAGGCAACTGCGGCAGAGTTCTCTGTCGGCGAAAGCTTAACGGTCACAGATAACATGACCCTTTACGCTGTATGGAAAATAAATAAATACCACATAACCTACGATCTGAACTGCGAAAACGGCGAGAATTGTCCTGCTGTTAAGTCCGGTCTTTATGATTCTGAAATCACACTGTCCGGATTAAC
>JAUNND010000017.1:20078-37281 GCA_030531595.1 Eubacteriales bacterium
TGTTTATAATTCTGAAATCACACTGTCCGGATTGACTCCGAGACGCGAGGGTTATTCCTTCCTCGGCTGGGCCACCGATCCTGCTGCGACTCAAATAGAGTATGCGCGTAAAGCAACCTATACAGTTAAGGGAAATGCAACCTTGTATGCAGTATGGAAAGCAAAATAAAATAAATACAATCTTCATCCCTTTCGGGGAACACTATTCCCCGAAAGGGTAAATACGATAAAGTTGTATGCTTGGCAGGCGGCTGACGGTTTTCCGGAATAGATTACCATCCTCAGCCGCATTATAAATACATATATTAAAACTGCGAAGGTAAAGCTGACGGCTGCCGAAATCGGCAAGGTCGGTAGAGAAACAAATGTATACACAGGCTTCAAAAAAACTGTTTCATAATGCGGATATAATGCTTTTGGATCTGATATGCCTGAATATCGCCTTTGTGATCGCATACCGTATCCGTATCAGTACCGTTACAAATCCATACGCCGGTGCGCTTTACAGAGATATGCTTATCATTCTGTGTCTTGCCGATCTGCTTACGACAAGTCAGCTCTCACTCTACAATGGCTTTGCAAGACGCGGATACTATAAGGAGTTTATCGCACTGACAAAACAGAGTATCATTGTGTTCTCATTGGGCGCATTATATCTGTTCAGCGTGAAGGATGCCCATAAATTTTCAAGAATTACCTTTTTCCTGATGGCGCTTTTCTTTTTCTTTCTTTCCTACGTGATGCGTCTGTTATGGAAGCGGATAAAAAGAAAGTATCAGTTAGATAAGATAAGCTCTCTGCTCATCATTTCCGACAGGCACAGTGCCATGACAGCGGTTCCGGAAATGATCTCCCGACTCCGATGGAACTACTCCGTGTGCGGTCTTGCCCTTACCGACACTGATCTTTCCGACGGAGAGATCAACGGTGTTCCTGTTCTCTGCTCGGCAGAACAGGTGCCTGAATATGTGTGCCACAACTGGGTGGACGATGTGCTTATTATCGGCGGTGATACCGTTTCGCCCGAGCTGCTCAACGACCTTTCAGAGACAGGCGTGGTCATACATCTGCATATATCCGGCATGGAGACTGTCCTCGGTCAAAAGCAGTTTATGGATAATATAGGCGGTGTGAGTGTGATCACCTCCTGCATGAAAGAAGCCCAGCCTCTGGAAATACTGATCAAGCGTCTCGGTGACGTTCTGGGCGGACTGGTCGGCTGTGTTGTCACGGTACTGCTGTTTCTTTTTCTTGCCCCCGCAATAAAAATAAGCTCTCCGGGTCCCATTTTCTTCGAACAAAAGCGCGTTGGCAGGAACGGAAAGGTTTTCAATATGTATAAATTCCGCTCCATGCATACCGACGCCGAGGAACGGAAAAAAGAGCTTGTCACGGCAAACAGAGTAAGCGACGGAATGATGTTCAAGCTCGATTTTGACCCGAGAATAATCGGAAACGAGGTTCTTCCGGACGGCAGCCGCAAAACCGGAGTAGGCAATTTTATCAGAAGAACTTCGCTGGACGAATTTCCGCAGTTTTTCAACGTCCTTAAAGGCGATATGAGCATTGTCGGAACACGTCCCCCTACTCTGGATGAATATGAAAAATATGAGCTTCATCACCGTGCGAGACTGTCGATAAAGCCCGGAGTTACCGGTATGTGGCAGATAAGCGGGCGCAGCAATATAACGGACTTTGAAGAGGTTGTAAAGCTGGATACAAAATACATAAACGAATGGTCCATAGGAATGGACATAAAGATAATTCTGAAAACAATAGGCATGCTGTTCCGCGGTGACGGCGCGATGTGAGTCCTGTCCCTCAAAAGATGATTATGAATAGAAAAGTGAAAAAGGTCTGCTTTGCCGCGTCCTCCGGCGGACATCTTGAACAGCTCCTCATGCTCAAGCCGCTTATGGACAGGTATGACAGCTTCATTCTGACGGAAAAGACCGATTATAATTCCGCGATCTGTGATGTTCGGACATATTATGTTCGTCAGGTCAACCGAAAGGAAATACTGTTTCCGCTGAAACTGCTGGCAAACGCTTTTCGGGAGACAGCCGTTTTTATAAAGGAACGCCCTGACGCGGTCGTATCAACAGGCGTTCTTGCCGTGATACCCGTCTGTCTCCTTGCCAAGCTTTTCGGCAAAAAGCTTGTCTATATCGAGTCCTTTGCAAAGGTCAGCTCCGCCACTGAGACGGGAAAGCTGATGTACCGATTTGCCGACAGGTTTTATGTCCAATGGGAGCCTATGAAGGATATATTTCCAAACGCGATCTACCTCGGAGGGATATATTAATGATATTTATCTGTACCGGCTCTCAGAAATTTCAATTTGACCGTCTGCTTGAAGCGGTGGACACTCTCGCAGGTAGCGGCACTATAACGGAGAAAATATTTGCTCAGTCCGGATATTGCACATATCGACCTGAGCATTTTGAATATAAACCCTTCCTCGACAGAAACGAGTTTGCACAAAAGCTTGACGAGGCGGACATTGTTATCACCCACGGCGGTACCGGGGTGATCATTTCCGCTGTGAAAAAAAGAAAAAAGGTAATTGCCGTCCCGAGAAGGGCTGAATACGGCGAGCACGTGGACGATCATCAGCTACAGCTTTTAGGTCAGTTTAAAGAACTTGACCTTATATGCGAATGTGACGACCCCGCACTTCTCGCCGAGGCCATAGAGACGGTGAAGCACAGGGAATACAAAGCCTATGTCAGTAATACCCGCAGAATGATGGACAGTATTGCGGAATTTATTGAAGGATAAAACACGGGCGGAGAGAAATAAATGAGAGTATTGATCATCCCGACAAACGGCGTCCGCAGAGAGGGCATCAATTCGATGGCATTGAAATGGATATCGAAAATGAACCGTACAGATATGCGGATAGATATTGCGGCGGTGCATAATAATGCAGACGATGTAATTGCCGACTATGAAAAGCTGGGCTGCCGTGTATTTGTTCTGCCGGACAGAAAAAAGAAGACCGCAGAATATTATTCATCCCTTTTCAAGCTGATAAAGAGGGAAAAATACGATGCCGTCCATGTAAACGGCAGCAGCGGAATAATGGGACTCGACCTTTTTGCCGCAAAGCTTGCCGGTGTAAAGGTGCGAATCGCACACAGCCGAAACACATTATGCATGAATCCAAAGGCGGACAGGCTGCTCCGTCCGCTGCTGTATTACTCGATGAACCGTGCTCTCGCCTGCTCGGAAGGAGCCGGAAAATGGCTTTTCGGAGACAGGGATTTTGAGATCATCCATAACGGTATCGAGACGGAAAAATACAGACCAAACGCCGAAAAGAGAAGAATGATCAGAGAAAAGCTGGGCGTAGGCAGCGGTCTTGTTGCCGGCTTTGTCGGGAATGTAAACGAACAGAAAAACCCGATTTTTTTAATAGATGTTTTTGAGTGTCTTTACAGAAAACTGCCGGAGTCATATCTGCTCATGGTGGGGGACGGTGTATTATTTGACAGGTGCAAAAGCCATGCTCAAAATCTCGGCATTTCAGATAGAGTAATTTTTGTCGGCAGGTCGGACAGGGTCGCGGACTATATGCAGGCAATGGATATCCTCCTGTTTCCGTCCCTGAATGAGGGCTTCGGAACGGTGGCTCTTGAAGCACAGGCAGCGGGAATGTATGTCTATGCATCCGAAAATGTCCCGACAGACTGCGATCTGACGGGGCGTGTAAGGTTCCTGCCGATCGACAAAGGCGTTCAGCCGTGGTGCGACGCGATAATGAGCGACATGGCGGAATTTGGCAGCCGTGACAATTACGAAGAATTTTGCCGTGCTGTCAGCGCAGGACACTTTGACCTTTCCGAAAGCGCAAGTCGGCTTCGTGATATATACTTTGGTGTTAAGTCTTGAGGAAAAGGCATAAAATGAAGGTTCTCATAATTTCATCCTGTAATCTTCCCGTTCCGGCTGTTCTTGGCGGTGCGGTATCAACACTGGTCGAGAGCATAATTGAGCAAAATGAGCTTCAGGGAAAAATGGAACTGACTGTGGTGAGTCTGTGGTGCCCCGAAATAGAAAAAGCCGCCGGTTCTTATCCGAATACACGCTTTATATTTATCCGTGTGCCCGATATTCTCAAGAAACCGGATGCTATTCTGGACAGACTGAAAAATGACGGGAAAAAGCACGATTACCTCAGAAAACTCTATATTTTGCCTTATCTGAAAAAAGTTCTCGCCGAGGGCGATTATGACAGAGTGGTTTTTCAGAATTCCGGTTATCTGCTCCGTGTCCTCAAAAGCAAAGCACTTGCTGAAAAATATCAGGGGAAACTGTATTATCATCTTCATAATGTTATCCCATCTAATGTTCCCGTAGATTGCCTGAAAAAATGCCGGATGCTGCTCATAAGCCGATACCTTATAAAAGGCATAAACGCTCTTTGCAAAGAGGATATGGAGCGGTCATGCACGGTGGTAAAAAACGGCTTCGATACGGAGCTTTTTTCGAGCAAACTCTCAAGCGAGGAAAAACAGCGGCTTCTCAAAAAGCTTGGCATAGCGGAAAATAAAAAAATCCTACTGTTCGCAGGCAGGATCGTGAAGCAAAAGGGCGTTATGGAGCTTGCGGAGGCGTTTCTCAGCCGAAAGAGAGACGATGCAGTTTTGCTTATCGTCGGCGCTGTCAATTTCGGTACGGGTGACAGCTCCGACTTTGAAAAGAAGCTGACAGAAAAACTCAGTGCGGCAGGGGACAGAGTGGTCTTCACAGGCTTTGTGCCCTACTCACAGATGTGGAAATACTACGCCGTAGCCGATGTCGCTGTACTGCCGTCAATGTGGGAGGAACCGGCGGGCTTGACGATGATAGAGGCCGCCGCTGCCGGGGTGCCAGTTATCACCACGAGGTCGGGCGGAATACGGGAATACCTTCCGGAAAGTCTCGCTCTTTTTATAGACAGAGATGAAAACACCGTCGCTTCAATATACGATGCGATAGATGAGGTCTTTAACGATACTAAAAAATGGAAAGAAACGGCGCAAAAAGCAGCCGACCATGTAAAAGCCAACTTCTCAAAGGAAAGATTTTATTATGATTTTTTCACTGCACTCGGAGGATAACTGATGCGTATCGGGAGAGCAAAACTGAATACGCTCGCCGTTTTCCTTCTGCTGTACTATATCTATATGAACAGCATGAGAAAACTTATGATCCCCTTTGATAAAATTACTGTACCTTTGCTTCTGGCGGTATCCTTTGTCGCTGTGGCGGTAAGCGCAAAGGGCAAAATGTATATGCGCGGAAATGCGGAAAAGCTCCAGTGCATTTCATGGCTGCTGATCTGTGTTTATATTGTCTTAAACAGCATATCCATTTTCAACAGTCTCAAGACCGGAGGGCTTATACAGCTTTTTGTTTCCGCGTCGATGCTGATCTTTATGACCGGAAATACGGAATGGTGTGATAAATGGCTTTGTATAAGCAGATATTTTGTAATGCTTCACACTGCGGCAACGATCATATTCTCTTTCACTCCGGGGCTTTATTCGCGTTTCGTGTCTTTCTTTTTCGCCGATAATCAGTATGATATGATGAGGTATTATAGTTACGGCTGGATGAGCGGTCTTTCCGGTCATTTCAGTACCAACGGAATGATTTTAGGCGTAGGGCTTGCGCTGTGGTTTGAGCAGGCTTTGAAGCTTCGCAGAAACGGTGCAGCATTAAAGCGTACAATATTTGCCGCCGTCTGCATTGTGCTTATCCTATACGCCCTTGTGCTCTCGTCAAAGCGCGGACCTCTTTTTGCATCGCTTTTAGCTATTGCGTTTACCTATATTTTCGCTCAGGGCAAAAACGTAGGAAAGCGGATAGCGATACTTTCACTGCTCGTCGTTGTTTTCGCCGCACTGTATATTATTCTGCTTGACAAGCTCCCCGGTCTCGCAACGATCGCAAATAAGATCGCCAGACTTGAGAATTCCGATGCGGGCCTATTGAACGGTCGTCTCGGTCTGTGGGAGAGAGCACTGGAGCTGTTCAGAGAAAACCCGTTTTTCGGCGCAGGCTACGGAAGCTATGCCGTATACGCTGACGAAACACAGGCAATTACAGGCTCGGCACATAATTACTATCTGCAGATACTCGCAGAGCTTGGAATTTTGGGGCTCGTGCTTTATCTGACTGCTTTTTCGTCCGGAATACTCCATGCGCTCAAACAGCTTAAAGCCGCCCGAAGGCTCGGCGGAGACAGTGCTGACATCTGTGTGCTCTCCTCAGCCCTTGAAATTCAGATTTTTGTGATCATATACTCCCTTACATCGACTTCGCTGATGTATTACACCGTGCTTATACAGTATTTTCTCTCCTGTGCCGCTGTCAGGGCAATGAGAAGAAAACTTGATGCAAGAAAGATCGAGGCAGCGGAATGAAGATAGGTATACTCACATTTATCAATACATTGAATTTCGGCGCGTCGCTTCAGACCTATGCCCTTCAGAAAACTCTTGAAAGAATGGGTGCACAGGCGGAGATCATCCGCTATGTGAACCGCGCTGTTGAGGACAGGGAGAAAAAAACCGGTAAAAAGAATTTGAAAAAGCTTTTTTCGCTTGTCAGAATGGGCAGGGCTCTCCGCCGGAAGGAAGCGGCCTTCAGGAGGTTTGAGGCAGAGCATATCCGCTTCGGAGCAGTGCTGACACCCGAGAGCGCAAAGCAGACGGAAGGGGAGTATGACCTGTTTGTCACCGGCAGCGATCAGGTGTGGAATCAGCGTATCACCGGTAACGACAATACCTTTTTTCTCGATTTTGTGACCGACGGCAGCAAGCGCCTCTCCTATGCTCCCAGCTTCGGAAACGATGTTTTTCCTGAGGAACGGAAAAAGGAGGTCGGCGCTTTTCTCGCCGAATTTCGCGCACTGTCCGTCCGTGAGAAAGCCGGTGCAAGGCTCATTCGGGAGCTTTGCGGAAGGTCGGCGCAGACGGTCGTTGATCCGACCCTTTTGCTGAGTAAGTCCGACTGGGAAAAGGAGCTTTCTTTCCGCCCGAAACCGGAGCATTATATACTCGTCTATTTCCCGCACAACAAGAAAAAGGTTTTTGACTTTGTGGATAAGCTCAGAGCCGAAACGGGTCTGCCTGTTATATATCTGAGTATTTCCCCCAAACCGCAGCGGGGCGTTACGACCATATACGACGCGTCGCCCGAGGAGTTTTTAGGCTGGATATACCATGCCGATTACGTTGTCACCGGCTCTTTTCACGGTACGGCGTTTTCGCTGAATTTTGAGAAGCAGTTTTTCTATGAGTCCAACAGTAATGAAAACAGGATAGGAAATCTGGTTCGTCTTACAGGCACACAGGAACGCAGCATCGACAACAGGGGAGTTCTCTCGCAGAGGATCGACTATTCCCGCGTAACGCCCATACTTGAAAGGGAACGTGAGAGCTCTCTGAACTGGCTCAGAGAGAGTATATTCTCCGAAAATGTGAGCGAAGCTCCAACCGTATCCGAAGTCATGCCGAAGCCGTAGGCAAAAGTCGCCTATGTCGCAAAGCATAAGGATCGGGAAACAAGACTTCACAGCCGGTCGGGTGCCGTTTTTGTTGCGGTATCGGATATGATACTTTCACGCGGCGGCGCGGTCTACGGCTGTGTTCTGAATGACGAGCTGAAAGCCGTCCATATCCGTGCCACGGATAAGGCGACACGCGACGCATGGGGGATAAAAAAAGCCTTGCCCGAGTTCAACGACAATACGGGCGTGTCTCTCGTTTTAGTGCACACTGAAAAAGGCAGAGAGTTGCTGGATGCCATCTGTAACGACTGCGAGGTCAGAAAGCTGCCTCTTGAAAAAATGCTCCAGCCCAATCTCCTGCGCCCATCTTCACCCAAAGGGAACAGAGAAAAATTCTGGGCGGAATACCGGAGCGGAGGAATTGCCGCACTTGTGCAGACCTACGGAAAGCTTCCGCTCAAAAAAACAAATAAAAGCATCTTTGAAATACAGACTGAGAAAGCTTTTGCAGTCGGGGAGATATTATCTGCCCTGAAGATGATACAGAACGGTAAACAGATGAAGACGATAGATAAGTCTTTCGGCAGGTTTTTCGCCGGATACAAAAAAATACCGACAGCAGCGCGGGCAGGCATCTGGTTTGTGATATGCACCGTCCTTCAAAAATGCATCGGCTTTATCACAACGCCCATTTTCACAAGGCTGATGTCTGCCGAGGAGTACGGTCTGTACAGCACCTATCTATCGTGGCACGGAATACTCACAGCCTTTTGCACACTGAAAATATACGGTGTCGTGTATGTCAACAATTATACAAGAGCGGACACCACCGAGGAGAAGGAGGCGGCGGCATTGCCGCTGCTGTCCTTATCGACGGTACTGACTCTGTTGATTTTCCTGATTTTTGCTGTTCTCTATCCGTTTGTCAAGACCTTTATCGGGCTGCCGTTTGAGATGGTCTGTCTGATATTTGCGCAGATACTTTTCGAAACGCCGGTATTTTTCTGGACGATGAAGCAGCGGTTCGAGTACAGATATATCGCGCTCGTTATCGTTACGCTGACCATCATACTGCTCAACGCCGGACTGGGTGTCCTTTTTGTGTATCTGGCAGATTCGTCACAGTCGACCGCAAGAGCCCTCTCCGCCGTGCTGGTCCAGCTTTTCTTCGGCGGTGCGATCTACGTCTTTTTTCAGAAGCAGGCGGGAGCGGTATTTTCATCAAAGGGCTGGAAGCACGCACTCTCTGTCCAGCTTCCTCTGGTGCCCCACAGTCTCTCGCTGACAGTGCTGTCCTCCTCGGACAGGATCATGATCCTCGATCTTGTCGGTGCCGCAGAGGCGGGAATTTACAGCGTGGGATATTCGGTCGGGGTAGTTATCAATTTTCTGAAAAACAGCATCGTTGACGCGCTCAAGCCGTGGATGTATCAGAAAATCAAGGAAACCGATTATAATTCTATCCGCAAAACCGTGAATATACTCATGGTGCTTGTGACCCTTGCCTCCGTTCTTCTCACCGCCTTTGCCCCCGAGCTTGTACATATTATGGCTCCGGCACGGTATTATGACGCGGTGTATGCCATTCCTCCGGTCGCCGCAAGCTCATTTTTCACTTTCCTGTATAACATCTTTTCGATAGCGGGGATGTATTATGAGAAGACCAAGAAGATCATGGCGGCATCTATCTCGGCAGCGGCACTGAACATAGCCCTGAACGCCCTGACCATTCCTCGCTTCGGCTATATCTCCGCCGCGTATACAACGCTTTTGAGCTATATGTTCCTTGCCCTCGCCCATTATCTTATTATGAGATCAGTCTGCAAAAGCTATATGGGCGGCGCGGTGATATATGACATGAAATTTATACTGATGATGTCGCTCATCGTGCTCGCATCTGTCATAGTGCTCACCTTTACATATAAAGCTCCCGTCATCAGATATTTGCTTATTCTTGTGCTTGCTGTCGCAGCTTATTCAAGGAGAAAGACCTTTATTGATGTATTTGACAATATCCGCGCTAAAAAGACAAAAACGGAGGCAGTAAAATGACGGAAATAAGCACGGAAGAATATAAACGTGTCTTAAAAAATATGCTGTTCGATCTGGACAGGATATGTACCGAGAATGACATATCGTATTTCGTCTCCTTCGGAAGTCTGCTGGGAACCGTCAGACACAACGGTTTTATCCCGTGGGATGATGATGTCGATATATCGTTATATTATACTGAACTTCCAAAGCTTAAAAAAGCTCTTGAGAAGAATGAGAAATATTATATACTTGACAGCAGCTGTCCGACTCCATATTACAATAACTTTCCCAGATTTTGCAGCAGAGAGTACGCTTTAAAGCTCAAGGGCGTTATTGATATTGAAGACCTCGGAGCGTTTATTGATATTTTCGTTCTGTACGATGTGCCTTCAGAAAAAGAAGAGAGGGAAAAGCTGTATCGGAGCTTAAAGCGTGACAGAGAGAATGTAATAAATTCTTTGCCGCTGAGATGCTTTTCGACCCTCAAGACAAAGCAGAAAATAAAGAAGCTCCTGTCTTTACCCGGGCTTTTGAAAAATCGCGGGAAGTATTCCGAAAACGTAAAAAAAAGAGACGAGACTCTGCATACCTTCGACGGAATAGACTCGACCTTCGTCGCGTCACTGTTTGATCATCCACATGACCGTGACCTGATGAAAAAGGAGGATATTTTCGACATTGTAAGTCATAGCTTTGAGGATATAGAAGTCAAAATCCCGCGCAATTATGATCTCATGCTTACTACCAGATACGGTGACTATATGAAGCTGCCTCCGGAGAAGCAGCGGAGATCTACCCATCATTTTAAGGTTTACAAAAAGGAGTGCTGAAAATGCCGACAATAGCAATCCTGACTGCAGGAGGGACAGGAAAACGGATGCACGGTGACATTCCGAAGCAGTTTCTTACCGTAAAAGGCAAGCCGATAATTATATATACACTGGAAGCCTTTCAGCAGCATCCCGGTATTAACGAGATATATGTCGCCTGCCTTTATGGCTGGGAAAGTATTCTGGAGGCATATGCAAAGCAGTTCGGCATTACAAAACTAACAAGGATCGTACCCGGAGGTGATACCGGACAGAGATCAATATACAGCGGCCTGAATGCGATAAGGGAAGACCACGTTCACACCGGTGATATTGTCGTCGTAATTCATGACGGCAACAGACCGATGCTCTCTCAGGATATCATTTCCGACAATATTATTAAACAAAAGCTGCACGGCTCCGCCGTGACGGCAATTCCCACCACCGAAGTCGTATTCATATCGGAAAACGGCATGGAGTCCGACAGATTTCTGAACAGAGATGAGCTGTGGAGGACGCAGACTCCTCACTCATACAGGTTTGATGAATTATGGGAAGTTCATAACAGGGCTGCCGCAGACGGTATATTTGATATGGCTGCCTCGTGCGCATTGATGCAGAAATACGGTTATACGACCTATTTTTCCAAAGGTTCGGAGAAGAATATCAAAATTACGTCTAAAGAAGATATCGAAATTTTTGAGGCACTGCTGGCAACAGAAAAAGAATAAGATATTATGAAGCTTTTAAATGTACATCAGTATAAAGCCGATCTGAAAAGGGCAGCCGAAAACGCAAATTTCAATGAACTTGACGGACGCTCTGTTTTCATAACCGGCGGGCTGGGTCTTATCGGCTCATCAATAGCCGATATGCTTGTGACATACGGAAAAACTAATGTATACATCGGCGCGAGAAACGAGCAGGAATTTTTTCAGAGATTCGGCGGTGTGGACAAGGTCGGTTTTATCCCGTATGACGCCCTCGGGGAATTGAAGCTTGATTTTACGCCGGACTATATAATCCACGGTGCGGGGCCTGCAAGTCCCGAGCTGTACACCGCCATGCCGACGGAAACACTTCTGTCGAATTTCGGCGGCGTTCATGAGCTTTTGAAGCTTGCAAAAGAAAACGGCGTGAAAAGACTGCTCTATATCTCCTCAAGCGAGGTCTACGGGAAAAAGCTGACGGACGAGCCTTTTATTGAAGGGAAGTACGGAGACGTTGATATTGATTCCATACGCTCATCGTATATTATCGGCAAGCGCTCAGCCGAGATGCTGTGCAAGGCATACAGCTCGGAGTATGATGTGGACACTGTTATCGTCAGACCCGGACATATTTTCGGGCCTGCCGCCAGAAGAAGAGATAAGCGTATCTCCTCCGACTTTGCGTTCAAGGCAGTCGGCGGTGAAAATCTGGAAATGAAAAGTGCGGGTACGCAGAAAAGATCATACTGCTATTCGGTGGATTGCGCAGTGCAGATACTGACCGTATTGATCAGGGGCGAAAAGGGACAGGCATATAATATCGGACATGATGAAATAACGACAGTCAGAGAAATGGCGGCTATGTTCGCCGCGGCGGCGGGCGTGGAATTAACGGTCGCCGAGCCGACCGAGGCGGAGCTTAAAGCCTTTAATCCCATGAACAATTCTGCTCTTGATAACAGCAGAGTCCGAAAATTAGGGTACACAGATACCTTTTCGGTAGAAGAAGGCATCAGGCATACCGTAGATATTCTACGGGAGATGACGGGAGATGAACAGAATGGATATACCCGTTTTGTTTGAGCACAAAGAGGACTGCTGCGGCTGCACTGCCTGCTTTTGTGCGTGTCCGCGTCAGGCGATCTCCATGAAGGCGGACGATGAAGGCTTTCTTTACCCGCATATTGACGAAGGACTGTGTATATGCTGCCGTCTGTGCATAAGCGTGTGCCCGCTTAAATAAAAGTAAAATGGCAAAAAATATCAGAAATTATTTTTTTGCATTGAAGACTGCCGACGGCTGTGTTATAATAATATAACTTTTTGCGGCTGATTGATTGTCGGATAACAGC
Source organism: Eubacteriales bacterium (assembly GCA_030531595.1). Lineage (GTDB taxonomy): Bacteria > Bacillota > Clostridia > Oscillospirales > Oscillospiraceae > Limivicinus. The sequence continues at coordinate 32,485 of JAUNND010000017.1, forward strand.
TTGATAACAATGTTTTTTACAGGATGTTTTTGGAAAAACTTGACGAGGTTTTAAAATGTGGAGAGATGAGATCAGAAAACGAACCTTCCGAAACATAATAATAGCTATTTTCCTTCTGGCTCTGCTTTTGGGCATTGTTTTTGCAATGCTGAAAATACGTGAGCAGACCGCAGCCGAGGATGCCGCTCTTGCCAGCGCCCAGAATCTTCAGCGTGAGGAGCAGACGGCAGCAAAGCAGGAGGGTTTTTCCGTTATTCAGAGCGAATACGAAAAGGACATGGAGACCGTTCAATACTATCTGCCCGGCATCGTCTGCTGGGGTGACAGCATAACCGCGGGCTCCTCCGGAAATATCTCCTACCCGTATATTCTGAAAAAATATATCGATACCTATATCTGTGACGTATATGATTTCCGTCTTTCCATCGATAACGCTGATGAATATTCCCGCCTTGAGTGGGATGATTACACGGTCGATATCCCTGTTATCAACATGGGCGCCGGACAGGAGGATACCAACACCATCCTCGGCAGAAGCGGCGCCGTGCCGTATGTAGTTGACGGTGACTTTGTTATTCCGGCGGATACGAACGCGGTCGAGATCATGCTCCGCTCGGAAAACGGGGCGGCTGTTTCACCTCTCACCGGCGGCGGGGAAGGAGTGAACAATGTCACGATCGGCGGAATAGAAGGCAGACTTTCCATAGATTCCGAATCATATAAGCAGCATCAGACGACCAGATACTATTTCTCGCGCCTCGAACCGGGCACAGAGGTAACTGTTCCTGCCGGCACAACGATCTATACCTCGGCACATGACGAGTATAAGGATTACATACATATCGTATGCATCGGGACCTACGGCGGCTTTAAGCACGGAGACAGAAGTGAGATCGATTATCTCGTCTATCAGACAAAGCAGCTTTTAGAGCGCCAGACACACAATACCGACAGATACATCGTACTTGGTTTATGTTCATACAACGGATACTGGAACGGAGGATCCTTAAATCTGGATGTATTGGATTCCGCTATGATGCAGGAGTTCGGCAGTCATTACATAAATGTCAGAAAATATCTCTGCGAAGACGGTATAACCGATTATCATCTTGATGCTACCAAGCAGGACTTGTCGGACGCCAAAAACAGCGTTATTCCCGCAAGCTTCAGGAGCACCACAGGTATTTCCGAGCTCAACGGCAAAGCCTATGAGCTGATCGGAAAGCTCGTCTTTGACAGAATGGACAGACTCGGGTATTTCGATGAGATCAGAGATGAACTGTATATAAAAGAGTCTGTAAAGGAGCTCCAGAAGGACGACCCACAGTATTTTGACAGGCAGTTCAAGCAAAATACTTTACTGCTCAAATAAAGCCTCATGCGCAGATAGCTTTCCATGCATTTTCAGGAGCATTCACAGAAACACCGAAGGAGAAATTTATGGCTGTCAAAAAAGAAGCTGATGAAGTCGAGATAGATTTTTTGAAAATTTTCGGACTCTTATGGAAAAATGTGTTGGTAATACTTCTCGTGGCGAGCATTTTCTGCGCTGCCGCTCTGACCTATACGGTCTTTATGGTGACTCCGAAATATGAGGCTGTTGCATCTATGTATGTCAACAACAGCTCCTTCTCATTCGGACAGACCAGCTTTTCCATCTCTTCATCTGAGCTGTCTGCATCCAATGCTCTGGCAAAGGCATATATTTTTATATTGGAAACAAGAGAGACCATTGAAGAGGTCATCAAAGAAGCCGGACTGAACTATACATATGAGGAAATAATGAACAGAAAGATGATCTCCACTCAGGAGATCACCGGAACGGCGATTTTTAAGGTAAAGGTCACAAGCACCAGTCCGACTGAGGCTGAACTGATCGCAAATACGATAGTCAAGGTGCTTCCCACAAGGATAGAAGAAATAATCGACGGTAGCTCGGTGCGAACGGTAAGCTTTGCGATCGTTCCTGCTCACAGAGCTTCGCCCAGCTATACAAAAGCTTCCGTGCTCTCTTTCGTTTTCGGCGCTGTTTGCAGCTGCCTGTGGATCATAGTCCGGGACTTCCGCGACAGAAAATATAATGCAGTGATAACCGGTGCTGACGATCTCAGCAGAAGATACCCCGACCTGATGATCCTTTCCGTAATTCCCGATATGAGCCTGAAGAGTAAAAACAATTACTATTCATCTTATTACGGCAGTGAAAGAAAGAGAGGTAAAAAAAATGAGAATAAACAGTGAGAACAATTATATCTGTGAAAATCTCAGCTTTGCCTCAAAAGAAGCATATAAAAAGTTAAGAGCGAATACGCTTTTTGTTCTTTCGAAAAGCGGAAAAGATAATGGTGCAATTATCGGGATCACATCTTCTACTCCCTTTGAGGGAAAGAGTCTTACATCCGTTAATCTGGCTTATTCGCTTGCAGAGCTGGGAGGCAAGGTACTGCTGATCGACTCTGATATGCGCCGCTCGTCAATTCATGAAAAACTGATGATGGATGCTTCCCCCGGACTGAGCGAACTGATCAGAGTGTCAAACTCGGTACATGATGCGATCCGGACTTATCAAAGCTCTTCCAATGATATCAGCTTTGATGTCATTCCAGGCGGCGAACCGTCCGACAATCCCTCTGAGATGCTCTCTTCCGAGTGCATGGATAAGCTTTTGAAGGTACTGAGATCGGCGTATGACTATATCATTCTTGACCTTCCGCCTGTGGGTGCTGTCATAGACGCTGTCTCGGTCGGGAAGAATATCGACGGGATGATTTTTGTTGTGCGCGAGAACTACTGTCCTGCAGCGGCGTTTGAAGAATCCGTAAAACAGCTTCGTTTTCTGGGAATCAAAATAATCGGTCTTGTAGTAAACGGTTCTTTGAAGAGAACCGCTAAAAAATACAGTTATTATTAAAATTTTTTATAAGGAGTATCGGTCATGAAGAAAATGTTTGCACTCGTTTTAACACTCGTTCTTATCTTCTCTCTCTCCGTCTCCGCATTTGCCTCCAGCGTAGTAGCCCCTATTGAGACCAAAGAAGAAACCGCCGATATGCCTAAGGTCGTCAGCGGAGATATCAAAATAGTCCCTACCGAGGAGCTTACTGCAGCACAGGAAGCTAAGGTCGAAGCGGCTGTTGAGTCCGTCGAAAAGCTCTTCAGCGGTGATGCCGAGGTAGTCAATGAGACTGTTAAGGAGGTCTTCGGAGATGATATCGAAACCGTAAAGGCGATCTTCGGCGAGGATATCGAATCCGTTGAGGATATCAATTTTGAGGAGATCACCGTCAACTTTGTAAACTATGTCGAGGCTACGCTCATTGAAGACGGCAGCGTTACTGTTGAGCTTGAGGGTGATTTCTCCGAGGTCATAGCAATGATGTTTGTTGACGGCAAGTGGATAAAGGTAAATGTCATATCCAATGAAGACGGCACCTTTACCCTTGATATTCCCTGCAGCGGTGTCCTTGCCATTATGACCAGATAATTATTTAATAAATATGGGAAGGGAAATTCTGCCCTTCCCGTCTTTTTTAAAAACTGTAATGAAGAAAAATATAAGAATTATCATTTCGCTTATTGCCATGCTGCTTATTATCGGCGGGCTGACAGTCGCCGCGCTCAGACGTTCGGCGGACGAAGTTACCGAAACGGCAGGGCAGGCGACACACGCCGAAACAGAACAGACAGAGCTTACCTATGACGGTGCGTCCTGTTCGCTGGATAAAAATATAGAGACATATCTGCTCGTGGGTCTGGACAGCAAGGGCGAGAAGGTCAGCGAGGAGACATGGAAATTCTATAACCATATCCAGTCTGACGTTCTGCTGCTTGCAGCGGTAGACAGGCGGGAAAAGACCGTCAATGTCATTCAGCTCAACAGAGACACCATGATGGAGGTCCCGTGGCTGGATGTGACAGGCCGCTGCCGCGGCACGACCTTTAAGCAGCTCGCTCTGTCATATAACTCCGGCTCGGGTGGGCTTGACAGTCTTCACAACACAAAAAATGCCGTCTCCTCACTTCTTTTTGATGCTCCGATAGACCATTGCCTTGCCTTCACCATGGCGGGCATCGCCGAGCTCAATGACCTTGTCGGCGGCGTCACGGTTATGATCGATGACGATCTGACTGCTGTTGATCCGCAGTTCAAGCGCGGAAGTGTTGTAACGCTTCACGGCGATCAGGCACAGAAGTTTCTCCGAGCGAGACTGATACTCGATAACGACACCAACGCCGCACGAATGGCACGTCACAGAGATTATTTAGAGGGCTTTCTGAAAAGCGCGGAAACGGTGACGGATGATCCGGATTTTGTGTTAAAAGCCGCCGAAAAGCTGGATAAATACACGGTAACGGATATGACCGCTCAGGATATGAGCGAGCTTGTGCAGTATGTCAGCGAATACGGAATTTCATCAGTAAGCTATCCCGAAGGTGAGCTGCGTTTAACGGAACACTATGAGTTCTATGTGGACAAGGCGTCTCTGTGGGAGATAGTCAAAGATACATATTGCCGATAGAATGAAATAAAAAATTCAGAAAAACCTGCAAAAAGCTTTTCCAAACTAACGCAGGCGGCATGATTGAAAGGCTTGAGGTCAAGGGACTTAAAGAATAAAAAAACAAGACGTTAACAAACCGTCTTGTAAAGAATGGACCGTAGGGGGATCGAACCCCTGACCTTTGCGGCGCAGACGCCGCAAAGCCGCCATAGGCGGCATGATTGAAAGGCTTGAGGTCAGGGGACTTAAAGAATAAAAAAACAAGACGTTAACAAACCGTCTTGTAAAGAATGGA
>JAUNND010000018.1 GCA_030531595.1 Eubacteriales bacterium
CCTCAGTCTTATTCTTTAATAATATCCAGAAAGACTTCCTCAAGAGTCTTGTCGAGCGATTTAAGGCTCAGGAGCTTGGCGTTTTGACGGTTTGCGGCAAAGACCTCAAAGATCGCGCCGCGCAGGTCTGTATTTTTATCTGCTGAGAGGATGAAGGTATGTTCATCTGAGCTGTCGGAAATACGTTCGACCGCAGCGTCGGATGAAACGGCGCGGAGAAGCCTCTCAATAAGTGCGCCGTCGCCGCCTGCCGTGATCTCGTAGCGGCTGCCGCTGCGCACGGACTGTTCGATCTCCTCCCGACTGCCCTTTGCCATCAGAACGCCCCGACGCATGATGACAAGGCTGTCGCATACCGAGGATATCTCGCCTAACATATGGGAGGATATAAGAATACTCATATCGGCGGAGAGCGTGCGGATAAGGTCGCGTATCTCGATGATCTGCTCGGGATCGAGACCTACCGTCGGCTCGTCGAGCACAAGGAATTTCGGACTGCCCACAAGCGCGGCGGCAAAGCCCACGCGCTGGCGGTAGCCCTTGGAGAGATGGCGGATCATCCTGCCGGAAACGTGGGTGATGTTCAGTGCCTCACACACCCGACCGATCTCGGAGGCGTGCTTATCGCCCGGAACTCCTCTGAGACCGCATATGAATTTCAGATGCTCCTTCACCGTCATATCGGGATAGAGCGGCGGGATCTCCGGCAGATAGCCGGTATTTTTTCTTGCTTCCATCGGATTTTCGGCAACGTCCGCCCCGCAGACCGTAATTTTGCCGGAGGTGGGCGCGAGAAATCCCGTGAGCATACGCATGGTGGTGGACTTTCCCGCACCGTTGGGACCCAAAAGACCCGTGACGCTGCCGTCCTTTATTTCAAAGCTCAGATCGTCGACTGCTCTGACGCCGCCGTAATCCTTGCACAGATTTTCGACCGAGACCATTTATCCCTCGTCCTCCCCGGAAAAATTGTTGGGTATTTTCAGAAGCTCTTCCGTTTTCTCCTCGGTGAGCTGCTGTACGGAGCTTAATTTTTTGTTGATGGCTCTGGTGCGCGTACCCATGAGCTGTTCCAGATCACCGGAGGTCTGGTTGAGGTGTGTCTGCATTTTCACCATCACGCCCTCGAACTTGTCAAACTCCGTCTTGACCGCGCCCAGCACCTGCCAGACCTCGTTGGAGCGCTTCTGAATGGCAAGCGTCCGAAAGCCCATCTGCAAACTGTTCAGCAGCGCCGCCATGGTACTGGGACCGGCGATACTGATCTGGTATTCACGCTGCAGCTTCTCTACAAGCCCCCTGTTGACCGCCTCGGCGTACAGCCCCTCAAAGGGCAGGAACATGATGCCGAAGTTTGTGGTGTAGGGCACCTCGACGTATTTGTCGCGGATGTCCTTCGCCTCCTGCCGCATGACCGTCTCCAGCGCCTTATATGCCGCCTCTATCTGCGCCTTGTCCCCCGCCTCCATGGCGTCCAGAAGCTGAGAATACCGCTCGCCGGGGAACTTGGAGTCGATGGGAAGATAGACGGTGCCGTCCTTGGCGGGGAGCTTCACGGCGAACTCGACACGCTCGGTGCTTCCCGGGACGGTGGGGACATTCTCGTCATACTGCTCGTGCGTCAGTATCTCTTCCAGAATAGCGCCGAGCTGTATCTCGCCTAAAATGCCTCTGGTCTTCACGCCGGACAGGACCTTTTTAAGTCCGCCCACGTCGGAGGCTAAATTCTGCATCTCGCCCAGTCCCTTATAGACCTGTTCGAGCTGCTCGCTGACAGTTTTGAACGACTCGGAAATGCGCTTTTCAAGCGTGGTCTGGAGCTTTTCGTCCACGGTCACGCGTATCTCGTCCAGTTTTTTCCCGTTTTCATCGCGGATGTCCCTCATGCCCTCGGACACGGAAACGCGCAGTCTCTCCTGCTTTTCCTCGGAGCTCTTTTCAAAGCTTTTAAGCTCGGCAACTATCTGAGAAAGCTGCTCGCGCATTTCGGTCCTCTGCTTCTCCGACTGTTCCTTTTCGGACTCGGAAAAACGGTCAAGGCGTTCGTCAAGGCTCTTTTTCTGCTCCTCCATCATGTGCGAGTGATGGATAAGCTTCTCGGTGACCGATCTTTCAAATATGCCGGTCTGTGCCGCCAGCTTTTCACCGCTCAGACTCTGCGCCGTCTGCAGTGCCTGCCCCAATGCGGACACGGCGTTGATATTTGCCTCTCCCATAGCCTTCAGATCATCGCTTATACTGTCCTCTGTCCGCGCAAGCTCCTTATCAAGCTCGTTGGAGAGTATCTCCTTGAGCTCGTGGGGTCTGACCCCTCTCGGCTTTCGTGAGAGCAGCACGATAAGAAGTATCACCGCGACGGCGGAAAGGCTCATGGTTATGATCGGCATTAATTCAGTAAAGCTCATATTCTTTCTCCGTAGACTTTTTTGTTATTTTAGCATTTTTCTCGCGGTAATTCAACTTATTTAATCTCGGGAGCCGCCGAATAATTCATTTTCGCTCAACAGGTTTTTTCGGCGTCGGCACTCGTGGCGGCGCCGATCGGCGCAGGCTTGAGACGCTCAGTTAAAAACGACCTTCCGGCAGTTCGAAAACCGCCCGAAGGTCGTTGTAATTGCGATAAAAAAGCAGAGTGATGATAATCATCGCTCTGCTTTAATGCTTTACCCGGTTATGGGATATAACAGGGCATATCCCTGAAGTCCAGCTCTTTAACATACAGCAACAATGTGCATTTTCCCGCCGATGCGTATATCTGATACTGCGGGACGGCCCGCGGCGTCATCCGCATTCCCACATGCATAACCTTGCGCTTCAGAAACTCTATCCCATCATCGGAAAGAGGCGTGATATCAAAGCCCAGAAAGGCTCCGTCACCTCTGCGCCGCAGATTTTTCAGCTCACGGGCTATCATATCCGCAGAAAGATCCACAGGAAGCCAGATTACAGACATGCTCTTATAATTATCAGAAGCAAGGCCAAAATCATATTCCGTCAGGTCCTCCTCTTTCATTAATCTCTCCCGTTTACGCGTGTACCCGGATATACTGTTCAAATCCGGGTACACATAAAATATTATCAGCTGACAAGTGCTATGATTTCGGAAACGTCTTCCACGTTCTCCAGATTAAGACACAGCTCGATGACCTTCTCGACATCCTTGCTGCTCATTTTCTTCTTTGAGTAGCTGCAGCAGTCTCTGAACTTATTGCAGATATCTTCCATTGTCATCGGGTTCTTGGGATGACCGTAGGGGAAGGTAACTGTCTTCTCATAGACGGTACCGTCGTTGAGAGTGATCTTTACATATGCAGGTTCCAGACCCTTGCAATTGGGATCGTTGGCGGTAGCTTCGTCATACTCCCACTTTACCTTTGCCGCGGTCTCGTAATGCTTCTCAAGATTCTCGGGCAGGAAGCATCCCAGAGTCACATCGCCGTCAAGCAGCGTGCAGGCGAGAGTATAGGGGATAGAGAATCTTGCATCATTGGCCTTCTTGGGAACATAACGAGCCTCATAGCTCTCGCTGAGCTTCTTGCCGAGGTCGCCGACCTTGACGAAAACTTCCTTCACATCGTCAGCCTTGAATCCATACTCAGCCATCAGGCTCTTGACTGCCTGAATGTATCCGTGAGTCTGACCGCAGGAGCACCAGGGCTTGATCTGCCCGTTGACACCCTCGAAAACATCGCCGGGCTGAACCTTGATGTACTGAGGATCGACAGAGTCAAAGGGACGGTAATACTTGTTGAACAGACCGTCCTTGCCCTCAATGCTGTTGACGCAGGACTTCATGCCGCGTTTTGCAAGCAATGCGGAGAGGAAGCCGTAGGACTGGGAGAAGGCGGCATAGACTTCTCTGGCATCCGAACCGGTCTCGTTGAGTACCTGTCCGGAAAAGCTTGCCTGCCACAGTGCCCATCCGATTGCGTGGGCAATACCGTCCTCATCAAGACCCATAGCCTTTGCAGCACCGACTGCGCCGCCGAAAATACCGGTAGTTGCAGTGCCTACCCAGCCCATTGCAGTGCTTGTGGGGCAGCACTTATGCAGACGGCATACCATATCTGCGCCGCAGGCCATTGCGGTGATAAGCTCCTTGCCGGTTGCGCCGCCCATGTACTCTATTGCAGCCAGAGTCGCGGGCAGTGTACCTGCCGACTGATGTCCGGTCTCGGGAATGGTGTCATCAAAATCCAGAGTATGAGCCATACCGCCGTTAGCGGCAGCGGCATACAGTGCAGGGTACTTGCCGCCCCAGCCGAGAATGGTTGCTTCGGGCTTGCCGCCTGTCTCGTTGGCCATTTCTACAAAGTCGGTGCAGCGGTTTCCGAGACCGGAGCCGCCGATAATGCAGCCGAGAGTATCCAGAATGGCTTTTTTTGTCATAAGAACTTCTGCTTCGCTCAGGTCTTCATATTTGACTGCTGCCGCTCTGCGTGCAATAAGAACGCCGCCGTCTGTATTTGCCAGCTCCTCGGGGCTGAGTTTTTTGCATTCTGCCATTTGTTTTCCTCCGTTATTTATTTATTTTATGCTTCAACAAACAGGTCGCGTACATTTTCCAGCTTCTCAAGCTGTCTGACCTTGCTTGCCACATCCTTCTGCATAGCTTCAGAGAACAGGGACTGGGTGAGGATCATGTACTTATTCTCGACCTCGTCATAGGTGAACTGGCGCTCACCGGAGCCTTTAGGTGTAGGATACTCTGCGTGCAGAGTACGTCCGTCCGCGAGAACCACATCAACCTTGGAGCCGAAGCGGGCAGGAAATGCGTTATCCATTTCCTCATCCAGCTCGGCTGTAACCTTTTCGCCCCAGCGCAGGATAGCGGGATTCTTGATAATACCGTCGTCAAGATACTGCTTTGCATCGCGTACCTCGCCTTCCATGTAGACGCCTACCGTGAAGGGGCAGCTGTACTGACCCTGCATGACGGTCTTTGGCTCATAGAGCATATGCTGACCGATCATATTGTGATGGCTCTTTACCACGATCTTTTCGATCGCGTCGAAGTTCTTGGAGAAACCGGGCTCCTTGCTGATGTCATCCAGACAGTCAATGACGGAATGAATGACTCCGCATGCGGGGCAGGGCTTAACGGTGATGTCCTCGATGGCATAGATCTCGCCCAGTCCATCGGTAAGAAGTGAGAAATCGGCGGCATAGTCGGAATCGCAGAACACTCTGTTGAAGCCGGTCTTGCCCTCGAAAATCTCGCTCGGGCCGGTAAAGCCTTCCTTGGCAAGCTGTGCGATCTCCGCACCGTCATATCCGCCCTTGCCGCCGTGGAGGCGTTTGGACATACTGCCGTAATGTGTGAACTGCTTGATACCGGAGGTGAATGTTCCGGCGATGCCCAGAGCATTCTCAAACTGCGCGGCATTCAGACCGAGTACCTTGCAGCAGGCAGCAGTGGCTCCGAAGGTGCCGCCGGTGGCGGTGGGATGGAAGCCCTTGTCAAGATGGTGCTTTGCAAAGGGACGGATGCAGCGCACCATGACCTCATAGCCCACAACAATTGCCTCAATAAGAGTCTTGCCATCAGCACCGCATTCCTCTGCCATGGCGACGGCTGCCGAGCAGATCTCGCATCCGGGATGGGTGGCGGTTGCGCTGTTAATATCGTCCAGCTCAAAGCCGTGACCGAAGGTGCCGTTGACAAAAGCTGCCATGTTAGGCGCGTATTTGTGCTCGGTGCCGGGAAGTATCGTGCAGGAACCTACATTGTTTCTCTTGCCGACCTTGCTCATTATCTGTCCCATTTCAGTCTGGGAGGCGAAAGCGGCAACGCCGATATAGTCAATAAGGCATTTTTTCGCCATATCGATAACATTCTGCGGGAGCTTGTCATAGGAAAGCTTTGCAGCGAATTCGCACAGTGTACGTGTCTCGTTCATAAAAAATCTCCTATCTTGATATTTCAGCGCTCAAACGCATTGTTGACAGCATCTATCAGCACGTTGACATTTTCGCAGTTTTCCAGATTCTTTACGATGTCAACGATCTGTTCAAATGCGCCGTCCTTGACAGGACGTGCGGCAAAGGGCTTGGTGGACATATACTTTTCAACCACTTCGTCCATGCCTATCATTTCCTCTATGCTGCCTGACGCGTGCAGAACGATGTCGCTGAAATCGCCTCTGGCAGTGTGAATGGTAAGGCGGGTGGGAGGGCAGCCGAAGTTGAATTTTTCTTCGATCTCCTCATCCACATAGGTATGTACCTTTGCGCACAGCTCTAAAACCTTGGGATCAGTGCGGCTCTCCGGCTCAAAGGTGAACAGATCAACATTGCCGTTAACAATAGCCGATGCGACTGTATAGGGAATGGAGAACTGGGTCTCGACCAGAGTCTTGGGATGTGTGCGGACCTCAACGGGCTCACAAACAGTGCCGTGGCCGTGTGAGGAGGTTCCGGCGTCAATGGAAATGATCTCTTCGGCGGTAATGCCGTATTTTGCCTTCAGCTTCTTGGCACAGTCGATTGCACAGTGAGTGAAGCGGCAGCAGGGATAGAGCTTGAAGGACAGATTGACAATGTGCCAGAACTTTCCGAGATCCTTGACGATATTGTCTCTGTTATAATTTTTGCGGAAGTAGTTGTTGTAGAAGCCCGACTTGCCTTCAAGTGTATTGCGGCAGCCTGTGAGACCGAATTCCGTCCAGTTCGCAGCCTGAGTTCCCGCAAAGGCGGCGAAACCGGGCTGGCAGCGCTTGGTGAGCACAGCGTCGTTGACAGGCTGAACGGCGCCACCGGCCTGACTGAGAACAATACCGGCAGAATTTGTTATCTGCTCGATGCTCTGACCCTTGAGATAGCTTGCTGCCATAGCGCAGCCGAAGTAGGACAGGAGCGAGGTGAAGTTCCAGCCGGACTCAATGGAGCCCCATCCTGCACCGTAGCCTATTCTGGATGTGACATCACAGCCGACTATGATGGCTTTCAGGAAATCCTTGCCGCTGACATTGCCCATCTGCTCTGCCACGGCAAAGCACGTGGGGATCATGGATACGGTCTCATGGATAACGATATCCTCAAGAGTATCGTCCCAGTCTCTGGAATGTCCCATGGCGGCATTTATCATTGCGGCATTGGGGGCGGGGATCTTGTCACCGTATACGAATATGCTTGCGTCCTTCCTGCCGCCGATCTGTGCATAGTAATTTGCAAGCTCGGGAATTATCTGGGCAGTTGAACCGGCGGTGGTGGTTGCCAGAATATCAATAATCAGTTTTTTCGCTGCCTCAACGGCTTCGGGCGGAAACTGATCAAAATCTGTTTCAAAAAGTCCTGCCAATTCGCTTATAACGTCTTTCTGCATAAATTCCTCCTTTTAATCAGTGCCGACCCGCTTTTACACAGATCGGCACATCTTCTAAACCTGATACGGGAAAACCTGTCTGTATTAGTTACCTGCTGCAGCAGCCTCTGCTGCAACCTCTGCCTCTGCCTGCGCCATGATCTTCTTTCTGGACATATACATGACTGCAACAACGACAACAACTATCAGTGCGAGAACGGAAGCAAGTCCGAAGTAGCCGGTGTAGTGACCGGTCAGGTCGAAGATAACGCCGGGGATCATTGCGCCGAGAATTTCAGCGCCCTGATAGCAGAACTGTGCATTCTTGACTTTCTTGGCATAGTCTTCCTTGGTGCAGAAGTCTGCCATCCAGTTGGTGTAACCGAGCTGAGTGGTAGGAGCTCCGAAGGCATATGCCATGCAGACGACGAAGGGGATCCAGCTGATAAGACCCATGCTTGCCCCGAAGAAGCAGAACGCAAGAGCAAGAACACGTACTCCGAGGAATACGCAGCACAGAACGCTGTACTTGATCCTCGTGGAGAGCACACCGAAGGTGGGCTTTGCGATCATGCCGACAAGTCCGACATAGGAGTATGCGGTAGCGACCATCATGCTGTCGTAGCCGAGGTCATTGAAGTGAATTACGAAGTGCTGCTGGCTGGGTGCTGCGTACAGACCGACAAGGATGGTTGCACCGAGGAATATCCAGACTGCCTTCTTGCTGGTCTTTGCAATGGCGGGCTTGTTCGCTTTTTCCGCATCCTTTGCAAGCTTTTTCTCATCGACCCAGTCTTCACCGCCGCAGATCTCAAGACCTACATCCTCGGGCTTGTTGCGGATGAACAGGAAGCAGATAACCGCAGTGGCGGCGAAAAGGATCGCCATCAGATAGAACGCGGAGTTGATGCCCTTTTCATTGATAGTGCGCTGTACGACCTTTGACAGGACGAAGGTGGAAAGTCCGGTACCTGCAGCGCAGATGGACATTGCCAGAGGTCTGAACTTGTTGAACCAGGTACGCATGAGAAGAGCCATGGGGAGAGCCATGCAGTATGCGTAAGCACCGCCGAGGATAATGCCGGCAACGTAGTAGATAGCCAGGCTCGTGCCTGCGAAAGCAAATACTATGTATGCCAGAAGACCTGCGAGAAGCGCAAACGTTATGCCCAGACGCATTCCCAGTTTGCCGAAGTATTTATCCGCAAAGAAGACCAGAATGAATGCGGAGAGGTTTTTAACCGAAATAATTGAGGATGTCTGTGTGCCGTTCAGTCCGGCGGTATCTCTGATGGATTTCAGCATCAGAGAAAAACCTGAACTTGCCTGAGTTCCCATTGCCATCATCAGAACGCAGACTGCAACGATGACAACGTAGTAATAGGATCTTTTTTTTCCTATACCCTGTTCCATTTTCTTTTTCTCCTTTTTGATTTTTTTGTAGGTAGTTTTTTTCAGTCCCTCTCCAGGGGCTCTGATACGCTGGGGCAATCGTTTCTTTCTTCGCGCACCTCCTCTGTCGTTTTATATTACCTTTAATTTGTTTGGATCCGCTTTCCCAAACAGCTTCTGGTTATGTTATAGCACGAGAAATAAATATTGTAAAATCAATTATTTCAGTTTATTATATTCATATTCCCTATATTTTAGGGTACAAAAATAGCAGCTTGTACAATTTGAAGACGCTGAAATCATGTAAAATACACAATGCGTAGCATCAGGGAAACCACGACCACAGCGATGATATTGAACATGCCGCCCACTCGAAGATAGTCCTTCATTCTGTAACCCACGACCGTGGTCATGGAGATGTTTGCACAGGCTATCGGAGTACAGACCGAGAGGTTTGCTCCCACACTGACGGCCAGGGCGTATGATATCCCGTCCACCCCAAGAGATTTTGCCACCATCAGAGCGATCGGCAGAATAATTGTCACCGTGGCGTTATTGGATATGAAGTTGGTCAGAATGACGGCCAGGCACATAAATACGATACACATCGCGTAGGGGGACTGCCCCAGCGAACCGAACAGTCTCATCACAGCCTCGGCTATCACCTGTCCTGCTCCGCTGACGAACATGCCCTTGGCAAAGCCCAAAGAACCCACAACCAACAGAACAACTGACCAGTTTATTTTTCTGAATGCCGTTTTATCATCAATACATCCGAATACTATCAGAATAAGCGCTCCGGTAAGAGATACCGCGCCGATATTCAGATCCGTAAAAATGAAGCACAAAATGCAGGTAGCCATAACCCCCGCTGTCAGCCAGGTTTTCCACGCCGGAACATCGACTGCGTTGGACTCCCGCACGCCGTCTGTTTGCTGCTCGATAAAATCAAAGCATTTATTTGCGTACCCGTATCCGAAGGTTACGTAGGCGAGCACGGAGATCACCAGCACCGGAATGCTCAGAATGCCGGGCTCCAAAAATCCGAAGCCTCTGCCGTATCCCGAATCCTGAAGCATACTTGAGGCTGTCATGATCGAGGTGGCGCTGATGCTTGTAATTGTGCTGCCGTATATCGCGCTTATCGCCAGAGGCATATAAATGCTTTTGCGTGTAAGTCTGCCATCAGAGTTTTCAACAGCCCTGTTCACAATGCCCATCATGACAGTCACGACCACCAGCGACACAAGAAAAGAGGCTGTCACGGCTGTTATAATTATTATAATCACCGCAAATTTCTTTTCGTTCGTTCCTGACAGCTTCATGACCAATGCGCTCAGCCTGTCGGCAAGTCCGACCTGTTCAAAAGCGATCCCCATAATCATCATTCCGATTAGAAGAATAACGGCAGACGAAGTGAAACCGGTCATTGCTTCCGTAAAGCTCAGAATTCCCGTGAAATACATCGCCAGCGCAGCCAGCATTGCCGTTACCGCCAAAGGGATCTTTTCTGTCACGAACAGCAGAGCCATTATCGCAGCGATTATCAGCGCTACGGTACTTTGTTCCATTTGTTCTCTATGTCCTTTCTTTATATATTTCCTGTTTCCGGTTTTAGCTCAATGGGGAAAATACATATAAATCCGTTATTTAATACATTATTCCTCAAATCCTTTCACATAAAATGTCGTTTATATCAATTGTCTATATAATAACGAACCCGAAAAAATTTGTAAAATCATGTTTTTTAGTATTAGTTACTGAACATTTCTATATTTCATCCGACTTTTTTGCGATTTTTACAAAAAATTTTCTCGTTTATTGTTGTTTTCACCGGAATTACGAGTTATAATATAGAAAAGCTTTTTATATAATACTACGTCCCTTTAATTTGCCGCATTTTTATTATTTCTCAAAAATATTTGCTTTTTTTATATTAAAGCTCGGATATCCAAATATAACAATTTGCGATACATATTGAACGCATTTGAGCGGTATGTGTCCCTGAAGGGTGAGGCTTAAAATGAACACAGAACAGATCGAAGCTTTCCTGGCAGTAGTTCGGTACGGCAATATTTCACGGGCTGCTGAAAAAACCTTTGTCTCTCAGCCCACTCTCAGTCACCGCATAGCAGAGCTTGAAAACGAACTGAATGCCCAGCTTTTTATACGCAGCAAGGGGCAGCGCCAGATACAGCTTACAGAGCAGGGTCATGCTTTTTTCTGCCTGTCTGAGGATTGGAAAAATCTTTTGGACGCGACCAAAAGGCTCAACCAGATTCAGAAGCGTGAGCATCTGAGAATATCCATCACTCATACCATTGCCGAGTCGTTTTTTATAGATGTACTGCGACTTTTTTCCGCACGCGCTCTGCCTATATATCTGCATGTATCAAGCAGCTCATCAAATGACTCTCTCAGGAAAATTCAGAATGACGAGGCGGATTTTGCCATTGCAGGCAATACGATAAGCTGGATGCACGTGGTGACTGAGGCGCTGGCACGTGAAAGGATCGTGTTTGTCAGCGGTGTTGACAGTCCCTATGGCGACATTGTGAAGGTAAACGAGCTCAATCCTAATGACGAGCTCTATATAAACTGGGGCAATGACCAGCTTCTGTGGCATCAGTACCATTTCGGGGCAGACTATATCCCCCATATGAGAATTGAAAACGCCTTTGTTGCCGAGGCATTTTTCAGCTCACAGCGTCCGAATATGTGGATGCCCATGGCATATTCCGCTGCAACTGCCATGCTGAAAAACGGCAATGTAAAAATCAGCGAGCTTGACGATCCCATACCGAGCAGAGAGATAAACCTTATCTCGAGAATTCCCGTAAAGCAGTTTTACCACGACCTGCTCCGTCAGGACATTCTGACGGTTCTTAAATCCAGAAATGAGTTTTCGATTTTAAGTGATTAATTAAACGCCGACAGGTACTTGCTCTTCCTGTCGGCGTTTATCGTTAATTTCTTTAATTAAGCGCTTTCCTTCTTTTTGCGCACAGATATATCTCCAGCATTACCAGTACCGCTGCGGCGCACCACACCGCTCTGCAATATAGCATCTCAGTACACCGGTATCCGATTATTACTCCGGCAGCAAAGACTATGTCTATCAGATAATACTTAAGCGCCAGTTTGAGCTCGTTTCTGTCTCCTCCGTCGAAGAACGCACAGAGCTTATCGGTTCCCGAACGCAAATTGCCGGTGCACATGGTCGAGGCGAACTTATGTCCCTCAAATTCTCTGAAGGTCCCGGACTGGACAGCGCAGACAAATGCTATTATCAGTGTAGCGGTCCCGTCATAACGTTCCCCGGGTACAAAACCGACAATGATAAGGAAGATTATCTCAACGGGCAGAGCCGCTGTTTCAAGGCTGATTCCCTGCCTGCACTCTCTCACCCGTTTTTTTATTGCCAGTGAAAGGATAACACCGAAAACAAATGCCATTACCGGAATGAAATAACGCAGGGCGTTCATATAGTCTCCGCTCGCCATACATACACCGAATCTGGCAATATTGCCGGTCTGTGCGTTGGCAAAAATACCGTCCCTTGTAACATAGGTGTAGGCCTCCAGAAATCCTCCCGTTGCTGCCAGCGTCAGGGCACATAGATAATTCCCGGAAAAGCAAGGCTTCGAATCGTTTCTCTCCATGAATAACCATATCCTTTATAAAACAGCGCCGATATTCGGCTTATTCCCAGGATATGTTACCATAAGTTTTATCGGTTAAATCCGCAAAAATTTAGTATATATTATAAAAGTTTCCGATATTGATGGAAGCTCTTTCCCGGACAGAAAACCAAAAACATAACAGTCAGGATCACCGGCTTCGCCGATGGTCCTGACTCCTACAATATCAAAAAATGTTGCCAAAGTGTTGCCAGCAAGGAGGATTAACAGTGATGTTCATCATCTCGTCGTGTGAAATCCATTTGTTTCTCTCTACGCAGTTGTTTTCAATAAGAGAAATCATCGCATATCCACCGCCGAAGGTGAACAGGCCTATCTTGGCAAATGTCAAAAACAAATCAATCAGCTTTTTCATTGCTTGCCTCCCGGTATTCACACTGGCATTTTGTTATGTCACGGTCTAAACTGTTAGATTTTTCTTTCATCTGCGTAAAGCAATTCACAAGGGAATCCAAAGCATTTTGCGACGGAAGATAGTGTATGTGATAGCCGTATTTCTCCCCGTAAACGAGTCCGGCTTCCTTCATAACCTTAAGGTGCTGAGATATTGCCGATTCCGTAATGCCAAGTTTCTTTGAGAGAGAACGGACGCAGTGCTTCCGCTCAAGCAGACAATTGAAAATCTTGTATCTTGTAGGATCGCCGAGTGCTTTGAGCATTTTGTCAAGTTCCATAAGGCATACCTTCTTTGCGCTTATTTAAGTATATGCTTAAATATATCACAAAGATTTGATTAAGTCAATGCTAAATCAAACGGCGGCAGGGATTTCTCCCCGCCGCCGAGCGTCTGTTATGCGCAGATCACTATTGACAATTTCCGTTGCCGTTTCACGGCTGGACATCAAGATTTTGCTTTTAGTGTTGTTACGGATGATATCAGCATTTTTCTTATTTCATCACATTTTGCAATCAAATATTTAGCTTTATCAGCATTGATACTGTTTGTTGACAGCAAAATATCCAACCAATATAAGCTTTCATTGCATTCTTTTAGGGCTATTTCAAATTTTGAAATAAAATCTTTCTTTCCCTGTGCAAACTGTGCCTCGTGAACATTGGCTCCGATGGAAGTTCCGCTTCTTAACAGTTGATCAACAAGTGAATACTCGATTCTGTTATTCCGCATATCGCGGCAAACATCAATAATGTCTATTGCAAATTGTTTTGATTTTTCTCTTAAAACACTGTCAGCCATGCTTTAAAAACTAATAACTAATAGTTATAAACTTATAGTTGATTTTTGCTTTGCAAAAATCATTCCCACTCGATAGTTGCGCTGGGCTTGGGCGTTATATCCCACAGCACTCTGTTTACTCCCTTGACTTCGCCTGTGATGCGCTTGACGATATGCTGCATCATTCTGAAATCAAGCTCGGCGACCTCGGCGGTGACGGCGTCGACGGTATTGACGGCGCGGATGACGACGGGCCAGTCGTAGGTGCGCTTGCCGTCGGTGATGCCGGTGGACTTAAAATCGGGAACGACGGTGAAGTACTGCCACACCTTGCCCTCGAGACCGTTTTTCGCAAACTCCTCGCGGAGGATCGCGTCGGACTCGCGCACGGCTTCCAGTCTGTCGCGGGTGATCGCACCGACGCATCTTACGCCGAGACCGGGACCGGGGAAGGGCTGACGGTAGACCATATTATCGGGCAGACCGAGAGCCTTGCCCACAACACGGACTTCGTCCTTATACAGGAGCTTGACCGGCTCGACAAGCTCAAATTTCAGATCCTCGGGCAGACCGCCGACGTTATGGTGCGCCTTGATGCCCTTGGACTCCAGAATGTCGGGGTAGATCGTGCCCTGTGCGAGGAAGCTTATGCCCTCAAGCTTGTACGCCTCCTCGGCGAAAACGTCAATAAATATCTTGCCGATTATCTTACGCTTCGTCTCCGGCTCGTCCACGCCCGCGAGTGCGTCAAGGAAGCGGTCGGTCGCGTCCACATAGATGAGATTTGCGTCCATCTGATTGCGGAAGACCTCAATGACCTGCTCCGGCTCGCCCTTGCGGAGAAGACCGTGGTTGACGTGTACGCAGGTGAGCTGTTTTCCGACAGCCTTTATAAGAAGCGCGGCAACGACAGAGGAATCCACGCCGCCGGACAGAGCCAGCAGCACCTTCTTATCGCCTATCTGCTCGCGCAGAGCCTTGACCTGCTCATTAATAAAAGCCTCCGCCAGCGCGGGGGTGGTAATGCGTTCCATGCTCTCGGGGCGTTTGTTTGCATCCATTTTATGACCATTCCTCCCAAAATTATTTATGCGTTATTATACAACCATAGTGTTTGCTGTTCAAGAGGAAATTTTCACAAACTCAAAAGGTTTTTATCTCTTTTTATACAAAATCAGCTCGCTGTCCGCTCCCTCGCGTCCGTATGTGCAGACCATGATGAAATCCATGTTTGCGAGCACTCCGAAGCACCTGTCTCCGTCGAACTCACTTTCAAGCTGATTGCCCAAATATGTTGCCTCATCGTTCAGAAACTTCACGTATCTGCCGTTCGGAAGCCGGTATTCAAGATTGACGTAAGCACCTACAAGCGCGTTGAGCTTTTCAAGCTTCGGCATACCGTCAATATGAAGGGCGTTTATCTCGTCGATAAGCTGCGCCTTGAATTTTTCAAACTCGCCGTTGTCGGAAAGCTCCGTGTAGTGCTTCCAGTAGTCAAGCGTTGGCAGCACCGACTTCATATAGGAACGCGCCTGTTCCTCGCTGAACTCATCGTTTACCATGTGCTTTACGCATACCTCGATCAGATCGTCCATATTGCTGTATGTATAGGTGCCGTCGGCATAGCACCATTTGCAGTAGTCCTCATTCATAGACCCGTCGCTGTTGCGGCTGATGATGCTGTCCTCCAACGGCATACCGCAGCACTGGCATATCAGCGGATGGGGCGAGCCGAGAAGCGTGTTGATGGATACATTGTAGAATTTTGACAGCAGCTTCAGCGTGTCGGAATTCGGCACCGTTTCGCCCTTTTCCCAGCGAGATACCGCCTGCCGTGTCACGAAAAGCTTTTCCGCCAGCTCGTCCTGCGTCAGCTTATGCTTCATGCGAAGCTCATATAAAACATCTTTTGTTTCCATGGTAATACCTCCCATATTGTTTTACTTATCATAGCATAAACCGGTGGGTATTACACGCAACCGGCTGTTGCGAAGGGCTATTGAGAACTGTCTCCAATGTACCCCGATGGTATTCCCAAGCCGGAATTTCATGTGTCTCCACCGTCTTTCAGAAATAAGTGCTTTTGTATCCGACACACAATCATCGAAATTATTATTGCGATGGCGTATTTGGATATGACAGGGGGGCGGACGAACTCAAAAAGTTTTTATGCAAATGCGCTTCATAAAATCCATGATTTCTCCGGTATCTCGATTTTCATAGTAGCTTATGAGAAGTCTTTTAAATTCCGGTACATATTTTTCGGGGATGATCAGCATTCCGCCGCCTTGCGAAATAAGGTAGTGATTTGCAAAAATAACCGAGGCTCTTTTGTTTCCGTCGTTGAATATCTGCGTTTTCATGCAGTAAAGACAGAGCTTGATCGACTTTTCGTCGGCAGGAAGATCAGAATGAAGAATCTCCTGAATATTTTCGATTACGATCGTTTCGATCGGCATGGGCGGGATATAGTGCGTTCCGCCGATCGTTACCGGTACCCCGCGGATGCGTCCGCCGTCCTGAAAAAAGCCCTCGTTCACAAGTTTTGCGATATGGCAGAGGATGGAATAATCTGTGGGATAGCTTATAACATCCCTGTCAAGAATAAACTCCCATGCGTGTTTTAGATTTAATATCTTCTGCACATCCGTGGCGGTCATACCGTTCACGATACCGTTTTCGATGATATCCTCGGTCTGCGGAAAGCTTGTGGCAACGCCTTCGAGGATCGCCTGATTGTAGATATTGGCTTTCATATTTACGCGGGCAAAATCCAGATTGAGAAGCACTCTTGCCGGAAGCTCTGCGTCCGAATAGCCGAGAGAAGCAAGCTCTTTGTCGAGACTTCGGATATTTTTTCGGAATTCTCTTGCGTCGCGGGCATTTCGCAAAAGAAGCTGATACAGCTCATCGGAATACACATCCACATAGGTCGATGTAAGCCTTGAACCGACACGGTTCCGCATATACAGATATTTTCTTCCGTCTTTTTCCTTGATCTCGGGAGTACCTTCATACGGCAGAAGCTTCAGTCTGGCATTCAGGTCGGCTTTCTGATGCAGCAGCTCCTGTATCTGAGAATAGTTGTTGTTCATAAGCGCCTCCGTAGGGAACTTTTGATAGAGAAATTGTATCATATTGTTCCCTACATTGCAACAGTTAGCTTACCGCCATTGAGAACTGTCTCATATTTCTTAAATTTGCGTAGAAAAACCCGTTGCCGGTAGAACTCTTTTCAGTACTTTTATTATATGCTTTTTCAGAGAAAAGCCAAGAAAATTTCGGTGTTATTCACAGAAATCAATTTTCATATCAAGCATCACGTTTCCTTTTTTGTACTATATCCTGTACATTTTACCCGAATGTACTTATCGGTCTTCTCTTATGCTCCGAGCGGGAGTGATAGCGGTCGATTATCGCCTTATCGTGCTCGTCCGCCTCGCCGGTGAGGATATACTTATCTATCGCGGCGTAGGTCACACCCATTTCGGCCTCGTCCGTCTGTCCCTCGAAAAGACCGGCGGAGGGAGCTTTTTTTATTATCTGCTCGGGTGCGCCGAGATACCTGAGAAAATCATAGACCTCGCCGACCGTGAGGTCTGCGATGGGGTCAAAGTCCGACGCGCCGTCCCCCCACTTGGTGAAGTAGCCCATGTAAATTTCGCTTCTGTTGCCCGTGCCCGCGACCAGCCTGTTCTCGGCAGCTCCGATGGCGTACAGCGTCGTCATGCGAAGGCGGGGGGCTATATTCGTAAGTGCCGTACTGTTGAGCGCGGCGACCTTTTCAAGCTCCTTTATCTCGGCCTCGCGCACAGCCGTAAGGTCAACAACGCGGGTTTCAATGCCGAATTTGTCCGCCACGGCTCTCGCGTCGTCGGCGTCGAGGGTATAATTGCGCTTTGAGGCACAGGGCATCATAACGCCGACTGTGTTTTCACACGCCGCCTTGCAGAGTATACCCACAAGGGCGCAGTCCTTGCCGCCGGAGTTGCCGAAAATTATGCCGGAGGCGTGAGCTTCTTCAATAAGCTTTCTTATATAATTAACTCTTTCGTCAAATTCATTTTTCCAGTTTCTCATCATTCATATCCTCTTTTGTGTTATATAGTTTGGAGTGTGGAGTGTGGAGTTAATGGAGCCGCTGACGCGGCAATTAAAATTCATTCGCTGATTTTCTTCTATGAAAAAAGCTTTCGTATTACAGAAAACTTTGGCTTTATAAACGGAATGCCGGTCGATTGAGGAAAATATGATCCGTCGGCGCAGCCGACACTTTAAACTCCACACTCCACTCTCCACACTGTAATAACTCCACTCTCCACACTCATAAGTCAGCCTTGTGCCTAATATTTCGGGTCGTTCCAGGTGAACGAGTAGTCCTTGTCGGTATAGCCGAACTGCTCCACCAGTTTTTCATATCTCGGATGATAGAATACCACGCCGTATTTATTCGGATCAGGGTCGGTGCCGATGATGCGCCAGCGCCCCTCAGTGGGATCAAGATAGACGATTGTGTTTATCTCGCACAGGGGCAGTGCCGCTTTCAGCTCTTCCGCCTGCTCGGGGGAATACTTGCCGGTGCCTACCCACAGTCTCTGGAGCTTTGTAAGGCCAAACAGAGGGCTCAGATCGGTAACTCCGCCGTTTCTGGCAATATTCAGATGCTCCAGATTTACAAGGCCGGAGAGCGGCGTCAGGTCGGTGAAGGGGTTGGTCTGCACCTCCAGATATTCAAGCTTTGTGCAGCCCGCAAGCGGCGAGAGATCCGTAATGCCGTCCATGGCAAATATCGCCACCTCCAGCTCCGGCATATACCGTGCGAAGCAGATGTCGCCGAGGATCTCATTGTGTCCGATGTCCAGATACCTCACCTTTGTGCAGTATTTCAGAGACGCCGTATTCTCGGGGGTGAGGTTGCCGCCGGCGGCCGGTCTGGAAGCAAGGATCCTTTCCGTGTCGGTACGCACGGAATAAGCCTCGCCGAACCACACGCGCCATATCACCTCCACATCGGGAAACGCCTCGCGGATGCTCTGCATCGTCTCATCGCCCACGCCGCAGGAGTCCATATCCAGTGTTTCAAGCCGATTCATGTACGGCATCACCGCGATGAGTGCAGAGGCGTTATCGGAGAGGGGGATATGATTTAAATCCAGCGCCCTGTCGTGCAGATTGACGCTCCTGCCGTAGAGCTCAAAGTCATAGTCATACTGTATCTGCTTTCCGAGCTTCTCGATCTGTCCGATCTGCTCCCATGTGAAACGTCCGTCGCCGGCGCTGCCCAGCTCGAGCCTTTTCAGCTTCGGCATGGCCGAAAGCTCGGGCAGAGCGGCCTCTATCTCCTCAAAGGGAACGTCTGTCAGATCAAGGCTTTCCGCATAGTAATCCGTGCTCCGGGAGAACAGCATGAAGGAAAACTCGATATCGATGTTTTCGCACGCCGCCGCAACGGTGCTCACGTCTGCCGCCGTCATGGAGCTTCCGGTAAACGATACCTTTTCCAGCTCGGGAAGGAAGTGCATAAGGGAGATGATCTCCTCAGTCTCCCCGCTTTTTGCCGCGCCCAGACTCAGCTCCTTAACGTCAAAGGGAACGGCGCTTCCGTCCGGAAACTCGACGGAATAGCGTACCTCCACCTCGGGGTGCGCCTTTGCCCAGGCAATTATCTCATCATAGCATCGGCTGCCGCTCAGATCTGCCTTTTCAAGTGCCGGGAAGAGATCGAGCGATGAAAGAGCGTCCGCGTCAAGCGCCATGCTTATCTCCGTTGTATCCTCGGGAAGCTTTTCGCCGCCGACCGAAACACTTTTCGTGCAGCCGACAAGCCCCGCAGCCAGTACAAAAACGGTCACTAAAGACAGTATATGTGTTTTTTTCATAGTCATTTCCTTCTTTATCGGTGTCTGCCTCTGATAAAAAGAGTTGATTTTTATATCAGTATATCAAATCCCGTGCCGAAAAACAATCATTTTCGGTGTTGAAAAAGTTCACTTTTCGGTGGCGCTGTACGGCGTGCAAAGGGCGGATGCATTCGCATCCGCCCTTTGTGAGACTGTCAAAAAACTATGCTTGCTCTTACGCAATAGAGCAGCAGGGGAGCTTGAGGAGGGCAAGGCCCCCTCAAATCGGATAAACCGCCGCTCAAAAATCCTTGAAATTCAAGGATTTTTGTTAATAGTGTTTTGCAGTTTCTGCAAAACACTCGGCGGAAAGCGCAGTCAAAAAAGTGCCTATGCACTTTTTTGACAAGCTGGCAAAGGGCGGATGCATTCGCATCCGCCCTTTGTTTTTTTATCTGCCCGATATTTCGCCGGCTCAATTGAAGGGCAGCATACCGAGCATGGATCGGCTGACCTTTACCTTTATGACCGGCAGCTCTCCGTCTGTAAGCTCGGGAATTAATATGAACGCCTCTTTGATATTTTCTTCTTCAAAGTAGACTATCACATTCATTACTCCGTCCTGCTCGATGACGACGATGGATACAGGCCGCTTTTTACCGCCGTCCAGACAGTAGGCGGAGGCTTTTCTGCTTGTCTCATCAAACACGATCTCATAATCATGTCTCTGCCCGTTTTCGACGACGGAGAATCGGATCGAATTGCCGCTTACGGTCACATTTCCGGCTGCGAAGGCGCTGCCGATGAGCTCGGAAAGCTCCGTGTCGGGGTCAAGCTCGCTGATTAAGCGCTGATCCGCCATAAACCTGACATTTTCGGCTGTAAGGAAGGCGTATATCCAGTTGATATCCATCTGGTCGAGGTCGGCGGCAAACAGTGCGCTGTTTTCAAAGACAAGGAAGCCTTCAAAATCCACATAGAATTTAAGTCCGTCGACGATGCTTCTGTCGGGATTTTTTGACTCCTCGACCTGTTTGAGGAACATTTCAACGTAAACGTTGCTCTTCTTGTCGGAGTCGGCGGAGTCAACGGTCTCAGCGGCGCCGACCGGATCAACGGGATCAACGGGATCGTCCGGTTCGTCTGTCGGCTGATAGACGGGAAGATTGTCGGGGACGTAGGTAACGGTCGTATCGTCGGCTCCCGTTATTCCGGTGACGGCGAACTTGTTCTGATAGCCCTTGAAGCCGGAATAGCTGCCCTCGCCGAAGCCGGAGGATGTCACCGTCAGAGTGTTTTCGCTGTCGATGGAGCCGATCTCTATGCCGCCCGCGGCGCTGCTTTCACATTCGATATTTCCGGAGGCGTCGATATCGGAGACGAATACTCTGTCTGCACCGGCTCCGATCTCCTTTGTACCGCCGGACAGTTCATTGTTGATGCTGGCGCTGTTTAACGCTTCTCCGCTGAGAACTGCGAGCAGGCTGTCCGCCCAGGCGTGTGCGGCCGCGTTCATTCCGAGCTTGTCGGCGCCCTGTGCGATATGGACGGTCTTTGCGTTCATATCGCCGTCGTCAAGCGCCGCGACCTTATTGTTGATCGTGAAAATGTTTCTGCCGGAGGCTTCGCAGTCGGTGGCGACGGTGTACTCGTAGATCCTGCCGTAGCTCTGTGCCTTTTCTGCGCCGCCGTACTGACTGACGACGATGCTCTTTCCGGCGCGGATATCGGCAAAGCGAAGGAGGTTATCGGAGTTGAGCGTGTTCGTACCGACAGCGGTCGGAACGCCTACGACATCGCGGGATCTGGTCTCGGAGTATGCCGACAGATTGAGGTCGGAGCTGTTCTGCTCGATCCTGACACTGCCGTTATCGGCGCGGAGGGAAGATCCGGTCTCCATTTCAAAGATGTTGCTGACGTTGCAGCCGAGCTCTGCCCTGACCTTATCCACACCGACAAGGCTGAAGCCCGAATTGAAGTCAGAGGAGGAGAGGTGTTTGCCGCTGTTGATCATGTTCACGGCGAGGTCGCCGTTCCCTGCGGTAAGGGCAGCGTTCCGGTCGACCTTGATGTGGTTGATGCTTGTCACGTCGATCGAGCCGTAGAGCATACTCGCGTTGAAGCCGACCGCTGCGATGCTCTGCGAGACGAGAGACTCGCCTTCGCTGTTTGTCTCGGTGTTCAGAGCAATGCCGCTGCCTGACTGTACGCGGCTGCCGCTGCCGAAGACGATCTCGGTGAGGAAGTTTTCAACAACGGGGACAGAGGCGCTGTCCACTTCGAGCAGACCGACGGTCCCGCCGTTGGAGCTAAGCCCCGTGGAGGCATTGCCGGTGTTCTCGGCAGAAAGGACGATGTCGCCGGAGCTTATAGCGCCGTTGACGCTGATCCTTGCGGTATTGTCGATGTTGGCGCCGATCTTTGTATCAATGACGTTTACAACGGTGACGCCGCCGGGAGTGGTGCCTCTGGAGGTGACATTGGCGGAATCGTTGGAGGCTCTGACGTTCAGCGTGCCGGTGGTAGTGAGCTCGGCGATATCGATATTGACCTCGGTTACGTCCTTCTCGGTCGCGGTCGACACGGAGCCGCCGCCGCTGACAAGGCCGTATTTGGCGTCTACATCCATGGATCGGGCTTCGGTCGCGGCGTTTCCGACGGCGTTTACGGTGACGGTGCCGGCCGTGATCGTCCCCTGTCCGCCCTTTCCTATATTGACGGAGACGTCATGCTCGGAAATCGCGTCTGAGGTGTGGTTGCTGCCGCCGATAAGCGTGATACTCTTGGACTTTGAAGCTTCGGGATCATCGGTGGCAAAGGAGGGTCTGACGAGAGCGGTGGTATAGGAGGCTTTGAAGGTGTCGTTGAAGCCGTACTTTGCCTCGCCCTCGGCGGGGATACCGGCCTTTACGTTCAATGTGCCGAAGGAATAGCTGCCGGGCATTATATCCGCACTGACACGGATATTGCCGGTCGCTTTTGCCTTGTTGATGCCGATGGAGGCAAGGCTGATCGCAAAGGAGGGAGACTGTGCCTCGGCATAGGCTCTTGCGGAGGCGAGAGCGTTGACGTCGGCTTTCCCGCTGACGCGGAGGTTTCCGCCGGAGACAGCGGCGTTGACGTACATTCCGATATCCGCATCGGCACTGTTTGCTTCAACGCTGACAAGACTTGCATCGATACCGCCCGCAACGCCGGTAACCGCCTCGGCCTGTGCCTCGCCGAGAGCATTGACGTTGAGAGAGGCGATGCGGCTTTGCGTTTCGGTCGGGTCAAACTCTGCCGTTACGGTGCCGTTCGCTTTTGCTTCGGTGCTTATCACGGTGGTGCTCAGCAGTCCGATCTTGGACGAGCCCGCGATATTCGCCGTGACGTCCGATGTGCCGTAGGCATAAATGCTGACATTTCCGTTCGCGTGAGTTCTGTCGCCGAGGACGGTATTGCTGACCTTTGCGGTGACCTCGGAGGAGTTCTCCGCACTCGCTTTATTGACGTCGCCTGTCAGGAAGCTGACGGTGATCTTGCTGTCGGTCGTACCGGCGGCGCCGACGTCCGCTGAGGTAACGGCCTTGTAGGCATCCAGAGAGTGATTTCGATTTTCAACTGAGCTGACGTCCAGCAAATTACAGATGAGTCTGCTCTGATCTACCAGGGCGCTGCCGGTATAGCTGTTGACGGCGTTTACAACGTTGGCGGCGATACTGACGGCGGCAACCGTGAGATCGGCCGAGCCGATATGGGCGGTCGCATAGACCTTTTCTGCGGCGGTCTTCAGCGCGATAGTGCCGATCGTTCCCTGACAGCCGGTGATGACGGCCTTATTGACGGCGCTGTTGAGCGCGTCGGATACGTTGACATTGACGGCCGCCGCTTTGATAACTCCGTTGCTGCTCGTGCCGCCGGAGGAGATCGCAAAGGACTCGTCCTGATTTGCGGTCACAGAGAGGGTTGCGGCGTCTGCGCTGAGATTATTGACCTGTGCGATGTTGCTGCTTCTGTTTTCCGCATCGGTCACGATAACGCCGATACCGATCAGAGCGACCTCAAAGCCGTTTTGATCCTTTGCTCTGTTCCCGTCTTCGTCGTAAGTGCCCGCGTTTGCGAAAGCGTTTGCATTGCTGTTGGCAAGGACGCTGACGTTGCCGAGCCTGCTGCCGGAGGATGCGGTAACGCCGCTGACGGAAGCGAGATTTTCGGCATAGTTCTTGGCGAGGACCACATTGACTCCTATTTCGGCAAAGCTGATGTCGACGCCGACGGAGTCGGGTGCGCCTTCGTATTTTGCCAGAGCGCTGTATGTCCTGCGGTCGCCGGAAGCGTTGAGGGCGCTGCTGACGTTGATGTCGGGCGAGCCGACGACGCGGATATTATTGAGCTGTGCCGACTGTTTGGCGGCGAGAACGGATTCAATGACATTTGCGGCGATCGCAAGCGTTGAGATGTCGACCGAGCCGATGACGGGATCTGCCTTGAGCACCTCGGCATCCGTTGTGCTCTTTCCGGTCGTCATGACGTTGATCACACCCGCCTTTACATCCCGACCGCCGCCGTCGAAGACGGTGGTGCCTTCGGTGGTGGATTTTGCGACGATCACGTTGGCCTGAAGCGCCGCGAGGCTGCTGCTGGCCGCCTTCACGCTCGTGGAGGCGTTGGAGTTGAAGTCGGTCTCAAGGCTGACGTCGCCCTCAACACCGTTCGTATTCAGCTCGGTGATAAATTTTGCCTGCACGTAGCCGAGAACCACGTTCGCGCCGATACCCAAAGCGCTTCTGCCGGTCTCGGTGACGGCGGCGCGGGCATTTGCGCTGCCGTTATTGGTGAGTGTAACGGAGCCGATCGGGGCGTTGAACGACGCGCTGACCCGGCTTTCGGTGGAGTTCTTTGCATAGGACACGTTTGCGTTGATGGCCAGTCCGGATATTTCGAAGATATCCACGCCGGAGGAAGCCTGATCATGATCTCCGGTGACCTTTCCGGAGTTCATGCCGCTGCCGGGGTACATATAGGATCCGGCTTTCACGGCGGTAAGTCCGCCGTTGAGGCCGTTCAGATCGGTGCAGTCGATCTCAGCGAGCTGTGTAAAGCTCAGTGTGCTTGCCGCAGCCGAACCGCCGGCCGCTGCAAGTGCGCCGGAGAGCTTCTTTGTGGCCGAGACTGCCGTGGGGTTGCCGTAGGCGTACACGTTCACGGTATCGGCAATAACCTTTCCGTTGCTCGTGAGGGCGGCTTTGTTGACGGCCTTGTTCAGTGCGACCGCGACGTTGAGCTCAAGGGAGCCGAGTGCGACGGAACCGGAGAACAGCTCTGCTTCCGAGAAGAAGTCCGCGCCCTTCTGGTCTGCGCCGGGAGCGGTCGCGCCCGCGAGTATGTTCAGAGTCTTTACGCGGATATCGGCGTTCTCCCCGACGGCGGCTTCGTTAGAGGCTTTGAGTACAGACAGTGCCGTGGATACGCCCAGTGCCGCCCCGCCCGCCTTTATTCCGTCCATGCTGCTGACGGCGTTGGCGGAAAGACGGGACATGACCGTGAGAACATCTGCGGTGACGCTGCCGGTAACGCCGGACTGAGCCTTCGTCGTATTATAGGACAGGAGCACGTTTGCACCGAAGGATACCGCTCCCCCGCCGGCGAATACAAGTCCGGTATCGGACTCGGTGAGGATATCGCTGCCGACCGTGACGTCAAGACCGGAGCGGGTGCCTGTCACGGTGCCGTCGATGTAAGATGTGATCGTGGGCGCGATATAGGCTATCGCCGCGGCAAAGCCCGCCGCGACAGCGCCGCCGCTGACGGAGGCTATCTGTGCCGTGCCCTTTACGGCGCCTTTTGTCACGTTCTCTCCGTCAAAGGAGCCTGCGACGAGGACGCGGAGATCGCTGCCTGTGTTGTCGCGGGTGTTGTCGAGCTCGACAACGGCACCCTTTTCAATACCGGCGACGGCGGTCAGCGTCTCGCTGACAACGGCCGCGCCTATGGCGGCGCCGACGGCGCCCGCGCCGAGGCTTGCGGCTTCGGCGGTAACGGAATTGTTGAGGAATACGAGAGAATTAACGGAGGTAAAGCCGGATGTCACAGCGCCGGAGCGGCTGCGTGCGGAGAGGATATTGCCGCTGACGGACGATCTGACGGCTCCGTTGAAGCTCACGACCGCAACGGAAGCGCCGACGCCGACCAGTCCGCCACCGACAGCGGCGGTGGAGGCGCTTACATCCTTATAATTGCTTGCCGCAATGACATTGACGGCGTTGCCTATTCCGGTGTTCTGGGAACGTGCGGTCACATTTCCGGCGAGAGACGCCATAACGGTGTCGTCAAGATGGACAACACCTGCGGCGACCGCGACACCGGCGATGCCGCCGACACCGGCAGAGCCGCCGACTACGGCGATCTTACCGTCGTCCGGCGTACCGGAGGCGGCGTTTATCTCGAGGCTGCGGCAGATGACGTCCGCAGTCTCTTCGAGTGCTGCTGCCACATTGGAGTGGAGCACAAGGACTGCCACGCCGACGGATGCGCCGACTTCGACTCCGAGCGCACCGTTGATGACGTCGATATCAGCCGTCTGCACATCGTTCGCGGTGAGGGAAATGTCCATGCAGTCGATATTCACGTTGAATACGAGAGCCTGTACGGCGGCGGTGATGTCCTCGGAATAGGTGTATCCGACGCTTTGTGCTGCCTTGGCATTGGCGGCGCTTGCCTCGGTGGGATCGATGTCGCTGTCCTCACCGCGGAGCTTCTTCGACTCAACCGCGTTCTTTCCGTCGGCGGTGTAATCCACTGTCTCGGTATCCGCCAGCTCTTCCACGAGTTTGCCGCCTTCTATGCGGCCGACCTCGATATCGGAGTCATTCCGACCGTTGCCCTGAATGTCTTCGTCGAGGGTGACGGTCTCAAGATATCCTCTCTTCTCCGCATAGGCGTTCCCCGCGCCGATCGAGGCGAGCAGCTCTTCGCTGTCGAAGCAGCTGTAATCTTTCCCGTCCTCTTTCTTCACCGTCTCGTACTCGCCCTTATCGTTCTCGGCATAAAAGCTGCGAGTGAGCGAGTCGTAAGCGTCCTGCGGGAGGTTGGCCCCTGCCACGACGACGGCGACATTGACGGACGCTGCTGCCGTTCCGGCAAAGGAGAGAGCGCCGACCAGACTGCTGACGTCGCGTATGGACTGTGCGCTGACCTTTACCGTGTCGGCTGTGATGTCCTTCTTTGCGTTCCTGTCGCCGACGGATGCGAGAACATTGTTCTTTACGACGGTTATGGCGGCATTCACGCCCACTCCGGCGGCACCGCCGGCGGCGAGATTGGCCATAAGGGAGTCAAATTTATAATAGTCGTTTGCCAGAACGTTCAGCTCGCGCTGAGTGCCCTCTCCGGTATGAGCGCCGCTGAATACGGCGCGTGTATCGGCCTCGTTGACTACGACGGCAACGGTGCCGGAGACGCCTGCGGTACCGGCGACGGCAACGCCTGCCGCGACCTCCTTCAGAGCGAAGGCGGTGTCGGCGGTCACATTGAGGATGCGGCCTGTGAGTGTGCCGCTGACGTCGGCAGTGACGGTATCGGTGAGATAGATGACCGTGGCTACGGGCACGACTGCGGCATTGCCCGCAAAGCCGCCGCCGAAGATATAGTTGGCGATGCTTCTGTCGCTCTTTGCGCCGATATCGACCTCAAAGCCGCCGGCGTTTATATCCGCGTCGATATCACACCTGACGGTGTTGCTGATGATCTCGGTGCAGATACCGGCGGAGACCGACGCCGTGCCGGAGGCCGCCATGGCGAGAACGAGAGTGAAGATATCGTCGTCCGTCTCGGCAAGCACCGTGACATTGCAGCCCTTCTCCCCGCCGATCTTCCCGCCGGGAGCGGAGTCGACGGCGACGGTCCTCTCCTTGACGAATACGACTGCGGAGGGGCCGACGGAGACGCTTTCGGACGCGGCGAGTGCGCCGGAGATATAGGTCTCGGAGCTGCTGCCGCGGGCGTTGATGCTGACCTTGCCGCCTCTCACGGAGGCGTTGCCGAGGTCGATGCCGATCGTATCTTCCGCAACGACCGTCACGACGGAGCCTTCCACCGCGGCGGTGCCCGATGCAGCGGCAGCGCCGATGGAGATAAACAGGGTTTTCGTATCGGCTGCGGAGGTGATATCGGTCACTCCGGAGGCGTCGAGCACGGATCCGGAGGAGAGATCGACGGTCGTTGAGTTGTCGGTAACGGCAACGATGACGGTCGCACCGGCTGCGACTGAGCCGGTCGTGAAGTTGACGCCGCCCGCCACGCCGTACAGCTCACCGGTGAACGCCGAGCGGATCGTAATATCACCGATGCTGAACGAGGGGCTGAGATTGACGGTCTCAAGAGTGATGTTTTTTGCAGTCAGAGCTGTCGTGTTGTTCTCGACGAGCACGACGAAGGTGCCCTGAATGCTCCCCTTGGCGGTAGTGGCGTTGGCTCCCGCCGCAACGATGACGACCGTGTCGGCCGCATCCGCGGTGAGGCTGATATCGCCGTTGCCCGCCCTGATCTCCGTGGGTCTGTCGGCTGTGCTGACGGTATTTTCAACGGTCCTTCTGAGGATGTTGACCGTGACCGCCGCGCCGACAGCCGCGCCCTTGCCGGGTCCCGCCGTCACCTGTACGTTGACGTTGAGCAGATCGGACTCGTTGCGGGCGGCAATTACGATGTTGCCCGCGTTCTCGATATCCTTGTAGCCGGATGTGTAATTTGAGGTGATGACGGAGCCGGAGGTCGAGACAGAGGCTGCGGATGTGTCGAGAATGACGGAGACGACACCCGCGATATTGGCTGCCGACTGTCCGGCGCCGGCGCCGGCGGAAACGGATGCGGAGGAGACTATCACGAACATATCGTGCGTGTTGTCGGCACGGATGACGACGGAGTCCTCCACGAGCTTCCTGCCGGAAGCCTTATCTGCGGAAGCGAATTTGCCTGTGACGTAGAGCGTTGTATCCTCTGCATCTACGGAAGCGGAGCTTTCCTCCACTATCACGGCGACGGCGCCGCCGACCTGAACCTTCGCGTTGCTCACGTCGAGAGAGACGGTGATGTCTCTGAGCGCCTTGCTGTTTTCGGCGATGATCTCGGCGGTCTGCGCTGTGTGCGCCTTACCGGAGCCGGGATCGCCGAGTCTGACGCTGACGTCAGTCTCGGAGAGGATAACGTTGATCGTCGCGGCGACGCCCGCCGTGGCGGGAGTGCCGGTCTCGGCGACGGTGCCGGTGACGGTATAGACCTCGGAGCGGCCGGTATTCCGTGCGGCAAGGGAGAAGGCTCCCGCGGCGGTGATGACCGCGCCGTCGTTCACATAGGCGCTGACGGTGTTATTCTCATTGAGGAACGCTATCACCGCGCCGACGGCGAGCTTGGCGGAAGCGGCGGTATCCGCGCTGACAGCGCCGGAAATGACTCTGGTCTGTTCATCGGAGTGCGCCTTGACGGAAATGTTTCCGGAGTTCTCATCCTCACCGGCGTCGAGAACGGCGCCTTCATCCACGATCGCTCTGACGGTGTTGCTCAACGTCACGACCGCGACCGAGCCGGCAATGCTGCCCACGCCGGAGCTTCCGGCTTTGCCGGAGTCCGCCGCGACGGAGCCGGAGCCGACCTCGATATAGTAATCCACACGGGACAGCTTGTTCATGACGCTTTCAAGCAGCGCCGTGATCTGAGTCTGACCGATATTTACGGAGATGGTCTCCCCTGCCTGAGCCGTGGTGGCCTTGGAGGTGTCTATTACGAGAATGGGCTCATCACCGAGGCCGGAGACCGTGACCCCGGTCGTGCCTGAGTCATCTCCGTCTCCTTCCTCGCCGTCCTCGGTGCTGCCGAAGTCGGGATCGCCCTCGGTGCTCTTCGCGGAGATGCCCGTATCGGTGTCGGAAGAGACAGCCTTGCGCTGTGCCTCGACGCTGATGTTTCTTGCCTTGACGGAGGAACTGCTGCCTACTCTGGCTGTCGTGTCGTTCTTTGTCACCAGCACGCCGGCGGAAATACCGAGAGAGAGATTGGCCTGAGAGGCGGAGACTGCCACCGTGCGCAGGGTCTGGCGGGCGGTCTCGACGGCGGTAATGCTCACATTGCCCGCTCTGCCGTTTTCAACAGCCTGAATTACGGCGTTATCGGCAAGCTCCGCGAGCGTCTCGGAGGCGCTGACGAACACCGCGACCGCACCTGAAACGGCGGCCTTGGCGTCGCCCGATACTGCGCCTGCCACAGCCTGAGTGCCGATGGTGGTGGTAAAGTCGGTCTTTGTGCCGGTCGTGTTCCCGGAGAAATCGTGCGTATTTTCGCTGAGGTTTGCGGAAATGATAACGTCCTTGCCGCGTCCGACCGTAATGCTGTTTTCGGAGACGGCTCTGACAACGTTCTGATCGACCTTTACGGCGATCGCAATACCGATCGAGCCGAAGCCGCCGCTTGTGGAGACGGCTGCGCCGGCAGCGTGTGCCATTGCGTCCGTGCTGTTGTCCGCAGCGATCTTCACGGAACCGTTTACAGCCTCGATCTTGCCTTTATTTTCGGCGATGACCCTGTGGTCGCTGACGCTGACGGCAACGGCTGCGGCGATCTGCATACTCTCGCTGTCTTTGCTGACATTGCCGCTGTTGCCGACCTGTGTGCCGGTGTCGCCCATCTCATTATTTGTCTCTCCGATGGCCTTGCCGGTGGTGCTGTCCATCTTGGAGGTGGACGGAGAGGCAATATTGCGCATCCAGAGAAGGTTGGTGCTCAGGGAGTTGAGCTTGCTGCCCGCGTTTTTGACGTCCTCCGCTATGGGAATGAGGGACAGAAGCTTGTCGGCCAGAGAATTTCCGGAGTTTGCCTGACCCTTTTCGACGGTTTCCTTCGCCGCGTCGAGCTGCTTTTGCTCGTCACTCGTCAGACCGACGGAGAGCAGCTTTTCGCCGAGCTCTTTACAGGTCTTCACGGCCTCGTCGAACTTTGCCTTGAGCTCTTCGAAGAAGCTTCCGTCAAGGAAGCCCTTGATGAGATTTACATATGCCTGAGCCTTTCCGACCTCGAGAGAGATTATGCTCTTATATCGGTCGAGCGTATTGAGCAGGCTCTTGTATTTTTCGACATAGCGCAGAACGTCGCCGCCCGCCGCCATGGCGAAGGAGAGATTTTCTTCCGTAACCTCGGAAGCTGCTGTGATCTCCGCACTTCGGTGTACCTCCCCGTCATCGTCGGCATAATCGCCGCCGCTGACTTTGAGAACGCCGTCGTTGCCTGCACGCACGGAGGATCTGTTGAGATTTACCGCAACCGAGCCGCCCACGGCGGTCTCATCGCCCAGCGCATAGCCGCTGGAATCGGTCTTGGAGTGACCCTTTTCCACGGCGCTGAGACGGACGGTCTTCGCGTTGATCACGGGAGCAAAGCTGTCGGCGGTGAGCAGGGCTTCAACGGAGGTCTCGATCGCGTTGACCGCAACAGCCGCATCGATGGCAATATTGGTGGATTTACCCGTGAAATCGTAGCCTTCGGGGAAGAGGTTTTTATAGGCGTCGGAGCCGGCGACAGCGGTGGATTCCTCGCTGTGGTCGGAACGGGCCTCTATCCTGACGTCGCCCGCATCGGAAACGGCGGGGGCGATGAACTTTGCAAAGACCTCATTGTCGCCGTAGACCATGGCGAAGGAGGCGCCCACACCGACGGACTTGCCTTTATCCGCCGCGGCGGTCTTTTCGCTGTCGGTCTTGGTGGCGTTCTTGTCGGCCTTGCCGCTTTGGGTGGCGCTGGCGGAGGCCGTGGTCTCGGCAGTGCGCGTATCTTCCGCTCTGACAGTGGTGGAGGCGGCGGTGTACATATCATTCTCCGCCTTGTTTATGAGAGCGGAGGTCGTATTGTTGAGTACGGCCAGCGCCACGGAGCCCGCAACGCCCACATTGCCCGCACTTGCGCCGGAGGCGGAGGAGGTGCTGAATTTATTCGTCATATCCGCGCCCTTATCGTCCTTCACGCCCAGAGCGGTGACGGAGACGTCCCCGGCATTGAGAATACCGCTGCCGAGATAGGCTTTGTTTTCGGAGGAGACGATATTGATCGCAACGGACACACCGACGCCGACGGACTTGCCGCCGGAGGGTACGAGCTTTTTCTGCACGGAGGTCGCGGAGCTGTCGGAGCTTATGTCGGCGGCGGTCTGAGCGCGGGAGCCGACGCTTATATCCGCAAGAGCCGAAGCGGGAGTACGTCCGCCGAGGGTCACACCGTCGGCGATCTTCGCCTCGCTCTTATTGCTCTGGATATTGAGGGCGAATGCCGCCGCACCGGCGACAGCGCCTTCAGAGGTCTGCGCCTGCTGACGGCCGGAGACCGTATTCTCAGTGGGAGAGCCCATACCGGCCTTTGCGCCCAGCTTTTCACCGCTGCTTATTATGCCGTCGGCCTTTTGGTCGGCGCTGCCCTTGGAGTCGTCCGCCTTCTTCGTGCCTTCTCTTGCACCGGCCGCGCCTGCGGCGACATAGGCCTCAAGCGTGCTGACGGACTGTGAATCGACCGTCACGTCGGAGGCGCTTCCGCGGATGTCGGAATTGAGAAGAGCTTCGGCGGCGTCGCTGATGATATTGATGCCGAAGGAGCCTGCAACGGCGGTGGAGTCTCCGATGGCATAGGTCGCCACGGTCATTTTATGTGCGGCGCTGTTGGAGGCTTTGACCTCCACGGCTTTCGCATTCAGCGGAGCGACGATATTTCCGTTGCCGCCGTCTAAGGTCTGTTCAAATCTGCCGAGATACGCTTTTGCATCGGAAGAGACGATGTTGAGAGCGACAACGGGAGACACGGCGGTCTTTCCCGACGCCGCGCCGGCCTTTGCGTTGACCTCGTCGGAAGCAAGCGTATTCCCTGAGGAAACGGATACTCTGTCGAGAGCTTTGGTATAGGTGTAATTATAGATCACGCCGTCGCTGATCGCGGCGTTGGTCTCCACACCGTTTACCGCCACGGCGATGCCGGTGCCGACGCCGGTCTTTCCGGCGGTGTTGCCCTTGGCGGGTTTTACGATGCCGATGCCGGGCAGGATGATGGCATCCTCGGAAACCACGCTCCCGTCGGGCTCGACGAAGCCGTAGCCGGGGACGAGAACGCCGTCGCCGTTCGGATCGGGAACGATCTTCATGTTGGTCGCGTCTGCGTCTGTTTTAAAAGAGGAGATGTTCGAGCGTGCGTCGACGGAGAGCTTATGTGCCTCCCCTCTGTTTTCGTTGAGGGATACGCCGCTGTTGACGGCTGCATTTGTCTTATAGCTGTTTACGGCCACGGCAATGGCGCCGGCAACGCCGGTCTTGGCGGTGCTGTATCCCGCCTTGGCTTCGGTGACGGCCTTGCCGTTGGTCAGGGCGCTGACCGAAATGCCTCCCGCGGCACTGATAGAGCCGCTCTTTATGACGGCGTTATTTCTGTGAACCTCCGCATTGACCGCCACGGCAACGCCGGTAGAGGACGTGGATGCCTCTTCGTCCGTAAATTCTGCCTTGACGGTTATCTGACCGCCGTTGTTGCCGACGGCGTCGCCGACGGTGAATTTGTATACTCCGCCGCCGACACTGACGGGAGCGCCCAGCTTTACGGTTTTGCCGTCCTTGACGAACTCCGCCGTGAGCGTACCGGCCTTGAGCACGTAGCCCTCATTGCCCTTAACGGTCACATAGAAGAAATCGCCCGCGCCGGTCATTGTCCTGCCGTTGTTGACGGAGA
The DNA here is from genome assembly GCA_030531595.1 of Eubacteriales bacterium. Taxonomy (GTDB): domain Bacteria; phylum Bacillota; class Clostridia; order Oscillospirales; family Oscillospiraceae; genus Limivicinus. The sequence continues at coordinate 33,136 of JAUNND010000018.1, forward strand.
CGCTGCCGTTTTCGGCGGCATCGGCGGTAAGGCCGACTTTCAGCTCCGTCTTGTAGCTGTCGTCGCTCTGCACTCTCTTTACGGTGAAAGTCGTCTCCCCGCTGATCGCGCCTTTGACGGGAATGGTAAAGGTAAGATCGTCGTTGAGCTTTACCTCGATCTCTTTGCCCGCGCTGTCGGTGTAGGTCACCTTGAGCTTTCGGGGATCGAGCTTAAGATTCATGCCGTTTTTGTCGCGAATGGTGATAGTTTCGCCGTAGCTCGCCGTTTCCTTGTCGACCGAGACATAAGAACCGATGCTGTCGTCGACCTTGACGGTCTGTTTGGCAGCCTCCTCGACAAAGGTGACGACAACGGACATCGTGCTGCCGTTCAAGGCAGACGTTCCCCATTTGGCAAGCTCACTGTCCTTGGGGAGAGCGTAGACGTAAAAGTCTTTTACGGCGTTGAATTCCACATTCTGCGTAAGACCGAACTCATCTATGTATCTGAGCAGGACTTTTTCGACGGCATAGCCCGTTTTGGGCGCTGCCGTGACGGTGATGGTGTCATAGCCGCAGACGCTGCTTCTGTCCACGGTCACGCTGCCGTTCTTACCGGCATCCGTATTGACCTTATAGGTCTTCGCGTCGTATACGGCGACAAGCTTTGCGCTTCTTACGGCAAAGGGCGTATCCTGCACTTTATCGGTGAGGCTGTCGGTCTTGAAATCGATCTTTGCAATGTCGACCGTGTATACTCCGTTCGTGCCGGAGACCTCGACGGTATGCTCGCGGTTGTCCTCGCCCAGAACGACCAGCTTGACGGTCTCGGGCAGAGAGTAGCCGTAATCGCCGTTGGGGGAGAGCGTTACGGTGTAGACCGTGCCGTTTACGACGGCACTCACGCCGTTTTCAAGGCTCCTGCCGTAGACGTAGAGCTTATCGTCGGTCTCCTTGCCGTCCTTTTTGACCTTTACGGTCTCCATGGTCAGATCGGTACCCGCGGCTGCCTGTCTGACGTTCTTGCCGGAAGTGGAGGAAGCCTCGGTGACGGCGGTGCCGTCGGCCTTGCCGGCAATATTGCTCGTGGCCTCGGCGCTGACATTGACATTGCCCCCGGCAGTGATGGAGCCGCTTCCGAGATCGACGACGGCATCGTTACTGTTGACCACAACGCCGACTGCCAGAGAGCCGGTGATCTGATTTGCGGAGGGAGTGGTCTTGCTCTCCTCGCCCGGCTCGAATTCGGTGGTGAGGGTCAGTGTGTTGTTCTGAATGTCCGTGGGCACGGTGAGTATATAGTGACCCGCGTTGTTTTTCTCTATGGTGACGGTCTTTTCCGCTCCGGTGCTGTCGATATAGGAAGCGGACATGGATGCGACTTTATATTTGACTCCGTTATATATAGCGGGGCTTACGTTGAGACGTACGTTCTTGCCCTCCGCAACGCCTGTGATCACAGACAGCGAGGTCGTGTTCAAGCCGACTCCGGCGGCCATCGCGTCGGGAACGGTGAAGCCCTTGGTTTTATCCTCCGCGCCGTTTACCTTATATACATATTCGATCTGGACGCTGCCGGCACAGTCTGCGTCTGCGTCGGCGTCGTCGGCGGCGGATTCCATGGCGGTATCGAACAGGTCGGCAAGAGTGAAGCCGTCATCGTCATCCGAGGGTATTTCTTCCAGCTCGACCTCGCTCTTCAATTCGTCGCTGTAGATCACATAGACGCGGAACTGATCAAGCGTGACAAGATCCTTTGCCTCTTTGACGGTCTTCATAAGGTCTGTCTCATACTTGCCGGTCTCCTTATTCAGCCCGACGGATATGAACTTGTAAGAGGGAGTACTGCCGGAGGCGTCCTCCTGATAGGGGAGGTAACGGACAAGGACCTGATCGACCCTGTACTTTGAATTTACGGTGATGACGAGTCTGTCATTGCCCTCACCGACAGTGCTTGTCCTGACGGTGCCCTTCTCCTGCGCGGACGGATCGATCTCGACAGAATATCCGTCGGTCTCGAAGAATTTCTGCGCCTTTTTGAGCTTGCCGCTCGCGGTGGTGAAGAACTCGCCGAGGGAATCGAGCTTTCCTTTGATGGCGTCGGAGCTGAATATAGCGTCCGTAAGGTTGCCGAGAAGCTCAAAGCCGACGGTTTTCAGAGCGGACTTGAGGGGGAAAGCGGAAACATTTTCGCTCATCGAGCCGACGCTTGCGATCGCGTCGTCGGTCGCGTCGACGTCGGATGAAGAGCTGATATTCACATCGCGCTCTGCCGTGATCGATGTGGCATTTCCGACATTCGTTTCGGAGCTCTGGATAACGACATTCGTTGCGAAGTACAGTCCGTCAAGGCTGGTGTTCTTGGCGCTGCGCTCTGCGTCGGCAACCGCCGTCGTATCGGCTTTGGAAATGAGATTTACGTCTCTGCCGGCTTTGAGTCCGGTGCCGACCGCCTTCACGGAGGCGTCGTTTACGATCACGTTGAACGCAGCGCCGATGAACAGCGATCCGAAGCTGCAGGAGGCGTTTGCCTTGATCGTACTGAGCGCGTCGGCGGTGATGTCGCGGCCTGCCGTCAGCAGGGTATCCCTGCCGAGATCAACGGCGGCGTTTTCAACAAAGACGTTGAAGGCCAGAGGCAGAACGCCGGTCTGAGCCTTGCCCGCCTCGTCATATCCGGCCTCGGAACGGGTAGTGGCCTTGAGGGTGATATCCCGTCCTGCCTCAAGCGAGACGCCGTCGGCAAGCTTTATCGTAGCGCTGCCGATCTTGACGTTCATGGCGGTATTTACGAACTGGGTATTGAGAAGATTTTTGGTCTGAGTGGTGAAGGAGTAAACGGTGATGTCATTGAGCGCCTTGAGGCTGCCGTTGATGCTCACCTGTGCCTTCTCGACCGGTGCGGCAACGGAGAGAACGTCCGTCACGCCGATCTTTGCAAGTATATCGCTCAGCCCCATGGAGTCGGTGAGGTTAAAGACCTCGCTGTCCTCGGAGGCGGCGACGATCTTGAGGGAGCGGAGCGTATTGCCGTCCTCGTCCTCGTCCTTCTCCAGCGTCACGACGGGAGAGACGATAACGACGTCGGTATCCCATGCGTTGATATATTCGACGGTGACTTCCTCACCGGAAGTGAGCGTGACCGTACATTCCTTCAGGGTCTCTCTGTCCTCGTCGGAGCTGATGCCGACGCTCGTATTGCCGGAAAAGACTATTTTGTCTCCGTCGCTGTTGAGCACCGTCACGGAGCCTTTGACTATATCCGAATTTACGACAGCCCCGTTTCCGGCGTACACGGTCACTTTGCCCGAGCTGTTCTCCCGTTTGGGATCGCCGGCGATGACGTTCAGGGTTCCGCCGAAGCGTTCGCCGTCCTCTTCTCCGACGGTGAGTCTGCCGCTGCTGTCAACGAGCACGGTGCAGTCGCTGCCGAAGAGGACGTTGATCATCTCGACAAGAACGCTTCTTATCTCAACGTCGCAGTCGATGGTCGCCGCTCCGTCGGCGCCTTCAAAAACATAACGGTTGACGCTGCCGCTTTCGGAAATATTTATAAGCCCGCCGACATAGGTCGTATTGTCCAGAGACACATAGGCGGTGTTTTCCCCTGTTTCCACAGCTTTTTCGACAGCGTTCCGGATGGCCGTCTGCAGGGCTGTGTTTACTCCCTCGTCAGACTCATGCATCGCAAGCTCTTCTGTCGCCGCCTTGATAGTCTCGCTGACCGTGGTCATCTCGACTTCAAGTATCTTATCAGGTGCGGACGAATCGGCAAGAGCAACGCCGTTATCGGCAAAGAGAGCTTTTGCCGTTCCGTTATCGACCGCCTCCGCAGATTCCTCGGCGGATGGCTGTTCGTCGGGCGCGGGCT